>JAYUKV010000097.1:0-10681 GCA_043764135.1 bacterium
TTTCAATTAAAATCAAAACTATATTTAGAAGCCTTAAAAAGATCTTTTGAAGAACTGGCTAAAATGAGGTTGGAGTTTGGTTGCGAAAGGTGAGTTATACAGTATTGATTAAAATCACCACTAAAATAAAACTGTAAAATCCCTTCTTTTGGTAACAAATCTTGATATAAAGTTGATTCTATTTCTATAAGATTAATTTGACACATAAAATGCAGCGGATCATTCCATTCATCAAGAGGCCAAACAAAACCCTCTTCAAAATAGGGTATTCCAAAGAATCTTGAGGTTGTATAGTTATTTAAATTGTTTTCTACATCAATCAATTCCTCAACATTAGCGTAGACTCTAATTGCTTTCATACCTAATATTTTACTCAAGATAAACAAAAAGCACAAGGAATATTCCTTGTGCTAAATCAATTAAATTAAGTTTTTTAAAATACATTTCTCTTCTCGCAAAGGAAGATAATTTTACCTCTCAACCCAAACACGCATGTTTGTAAAATTGAGTTTTTTTAAATCTTCTTTTTCGATAAGAAAAGAAGTTGTTGTAAAATCATTAGTAAGGTTTTCAAATGGTTCTGCAATTTGGCATAACCTTAATAAACAGAAATTATTATCATTCATATCTTCATTTCCACTCCAATACATATTAGGAATTCCACCTATATACGCATACTCAGGTACATCATACGAGAATTCAGTGTGATTGATATCAATTTCTGAAAATTTTATTGGCGTGCTTTGCAATCTTACTATATTTTGAAAAATATCTTGGTCTTCAATATCTATACCGCATTCTAAGGCAATCATTCCATTAAAATCCATTTTATAATCTTTATTATTAAAAAACTCAAGATATTCTAATTTGTATTTCTCAAAATTTTTAATATATTTGTATTCAGGTTTTATATATTTGATACAGTATTGATTAAAATTTCCGCTAAAAAAAAACTGTAAAATTCCTTCTTTTGGTAATAAATCTTCATATAAATTTGATTCAATTTCTTTTAGATTAATCTGACATATAAAATGCAATGACCTATTCTTATAATCCACTGGCCATGCAAAACCCTCTTCAAAATATGGAATACCAAAAAATCTAGAAGTTGTATAATTATCAATATTGTTTTCAACATCAATTAATTCTTCGACATTAGTGTACACTCTAATTGCTTTCATAAGCTTTATTGTACTCTAGTTAAACAAAAAGCACAAGGAATAATCCTTGTGCTAGATTTAGAATGTTGAAAGATTTATCAAGTCAACACTCGATAGCATTGCTTGATTATTACTATTCTTCGATAATTGGAAGAGTAGTTACACCCTTTCCAACATTACGGAAGATTGAATCATTGGTAATGTATGAATCAATGGTTGAAAAATCACCTTGATTCGCCTTCTCAAATTCTGCAATTTCAGATTCTGATTCTATGAAGATTTGCTTTAAGCCTTGCGAATTTAATTGACCTTCATGCCCACTAATCTTTTCTTGCCAAATATTTGAAAGCTTTTCATTCAACTTTTGATCGATCGCTCGTAAATTCCGAGATTGATTAACATCAGCAATCCCTAATTCTGAGTAGAATTGAGCTACTGTAGGAGTATCAATTTTGCTTTGGTTGGTCTTTTTGAGCAGGATTCCAGGGGGAATGACATGATCAATCGACAATTTCTTGCCACTCTTGGAAACCAATGAACCTTCTTTAAACAATCCCTTGATAAATGACGGAGAGTCATTTAGGAAGTTGCTGACGTAGGTTCTCGAACTTGATTTGTTCAAGTTTACTGATTTGCCAGATGCGACTTTGACAGCATTGAGATCTGGACAGCCGTTAGAAGCATTAGATGGGAATGTAATATTGCCATACTCTTCTAGTCGGTAAATCTCAAGATCAGAATCTGAGAATAAGCATGTTTTGGGTAATGCTTTTACCTTCTGCTTGAGTGGGGGTAAATTAACAATCCCACTTACTACATTCTTAATCGCATTGGATGCTCGAGGGAACAATCCAGCACTTAAGACATCCACTCCTGTATTACCGATACAAGTACCAAGACTGGCATCGTCAGCACCACAGAAGAGTGATTGTTTGCCTGATTCAAAGGGATTGTAGTTTCCTTTTTGACCAGCTTCTAATGCATAGCTTCCCATCTTGTTGAGTGTGTAAGCACCTGCAGCACATCCTAGAGGACCAGCTGCAAGACCGATTGCACAACCTACAGATGATGTTGCAGCAGAATAAGTTATCAAGGCGCCGGTTTTTAGATTATTACCGAGTCCGTCGATCGCTTGTTGTTGCTTACTTCCAGAAGAAGTTGAAGCATTCCAGGCATTCATGCCAATATCAGCAGCAAATCCAAACAATCCAGTAACAGAACTGACAGCGTTGTTAAAAGCACCGCCAACAACTCCACCTACTTCCTTAACTACAGCTTTACCAAAAACACAATTATCGCCATTTGAGTCACAACCTTGATCTTTACGATTAATGTTGAGAGCATCATTTGCTTTTGGTTTCATCAACTCAATAAATTGGTTGTACGAATCATCAATATTACCGCTATCGGTAATAAAATTGGATTTTGGGTAGCGATTACGCAGCCATGAATCAAGATTAAGTTTAACAAGCTTGGATTCAAGAATGTATTTACTTAGATCTTGATCTAGACCATAATCAGCGATTGCTTGTTGGAACTCTTGAATAGAGTCGTTCAGAGTATCAGCAGATTGTTCTAAAGAAGGCTCAACTAATGGTTCAGAAGTGGGGGTTGGACTAGGTGTAGTAACGCTAGTTGGATTAGAAATATTGTTAGGATATTTCTCATACACTTCGCGATTGAACATTTCCCGGATTTTGAGAAAACCTCTTTCCTGTTCACAACTAGAATAAATTTCACATTGATATTTATCCATAGTTGAAACAGATTTGAGATGACCTACAAATTCTGGATATCGTACAGTGTAAGAACCTTGAGTGCTAGACTGAATGTTTGGGTAAAGCACAATTTTATCATTAGCTTTCTTTGTTGAATCAGTAGCTAAGCTCCCAATTCCTCGTTCTTGATTGATCTTCTTAGCTTCAGCACTGCTATTGGTATCACAGTTAATGCCATATAGATATTCTACATCATTGCAGAAACTAGGCCTTACAGGAATATTGAATAACTTGTTACGCATTGCTTCTTGATAGAGAGCAATTTTATAACCTGCTTGAAACCCAACATCGTTGTTGGCAAAAAGATCAGTATCTGACTAACCTACGTTATTTAAAAGTGCACTCAACAGACCTCGCGGATTGGCGTTTGGATCTTTAAGAAACTCAATCATGAAAGGACTGAAAATCCTATCTTTACTTCTAACAATTGCATTTCGTGGCGTTGTAGTTTTAACTTCCAAATTTGGAAGCCTTTTGTAAACATCTGGTAGTTCCAGAACAACTTCATAAACCGCATTGGCATAAGCTTCAACAGGTGAAGAAGTTGCCATTACGAGAGTGGGAATGAAAAAATTGTTAGCTGTAAAGGTCAATCCCAGTAGGAATAGAACCACTCTTCTAAACAATTTTTTCCCTAATAAATCAGAGAAAAAGGAAAAAGTCATTTTTTTGCTCTCCTTGAACTTAACAAATTGACTATTTAAGTTATACCACAAAATTAGCTTATAGCCAACCAATAAAATTCAACTTTTCACTCTTTTAAAAACAGCATCAAATAGAATAAAAAGGTTATAATTTAAAGTATTATGAGTGATAAAAAAGTGTATTTAATTAAGTCAAATTTAATTACCGATATTTAATGTTTTCGAACATACCTCGGCCTTTGGCCACTCCTTTCAACCTTGAAAGGAGAATTTCTTTGAAAATATCTTAAAACGATGTTTTCATATGCTGAAATGTTTAATAACACTCTACTAATTATACGGATTTATACGTCACTTTGATATAGCTAGATGTATCTTAATTATTGCCAATTCTTCGATAATCTACCAAAATAGACTATACAGTATGATAAAGCAAATCCTTAAAAAAATATTAGATACAGATGACAATGCAATAGATTTTGTGCTAGATGCCAAAAGTGGTATCTGGAAGCGACTTGCAATTATCTTACCAATCACTATTTGGTCTACTATTCTAGGTTTAATCGCACCATTATTTATCAAATGGCAACTAGACGCAATTACAGAAAAATGGACCAAAATTGAATATGGAACTTTTAGCATTACCTTTGATGATACATTCAAATTAGTTCTTGCAATAATAGCTGCGGGTGTTGCCTTGGGAATTTTAAACCAGTTTTTATGGTGGATAAGAAATAGGCTTATGCATGTGATCAACTTTGAGTCTAATTCTTATCTAGAAGATAAGTTTAATACTTTTCTACAACGATTTGATTCTTCGTTTTTGGGGGCGGAGAATAACTTAAGATTGGTTCGTAATCTTCAATGGTCACTTAATGGCTTACAAGACAGTATTATCAAACTATTTCAACTACTAATTGAAATTCCACTGTCATTATTCGGATTAGTTGCTGTTGTACAATTCTTGCACCCGTATCTAATGATTGCTGTTGTCGCATTCACAATAATATTCATGTTAATTGATGTTTATAAAGCAAGGGCTTGGAGACAATTTGAAATAATGGAGAATAGATTGGCTGAACAAAAGAATCAATTAAATTGGAAGGTTGTGTGGTATTTTAATAACTTTTTAACTAACGGTTGGTTAAAGAATGTTTACAAACTATATCAGGACAAAAGAGAAAAATGGTTCACCCTCCAAAAAAAGCAAACTTTTCAAAACCAGAATATTAGTTTCGTTACCTCGGTTGTTTATGAGTTATCACAATTAGTAAACCTTGCGATTGCTGCCTTTCTTGTTCTGACAGGACAAATAACTATCGGTACATTATCAGTTTTTGGATATTATGGTGACAGGATAAAAGACACTATAAATAAAGTAGCAGAATTCTTTAAACTAGTAATAGACATGAGGTATAATATTTTCAGATTAGCATTTATTCTCAATATTAAACCAAAATTAGACTACTCAAACATCAAAGACTTTGACGACACAACTATCAAATCAATAGAGTTTAAGAATGTGTCTTTTGCCTACCCTGCTTTCTTTGAAGATGAAAGATCATATCTTAATAAAATCAAATCAAGACTCGGAGTAATCCAAGAACAAACCAACAACCCTCTCAAAAAAATAGCCCAAATGTCATCATCAATGTGGTCCAATACTGAATTAGTAAAAGAATTGGATGAATTAGATGAAATGTTCTCATCTGCAGCAAAGAACAAATTAATATTAAATAATTTGAATTTTAAACTTGAACAAGGTAAAATCTATGCACTCGTTGGATACAACGGAGCCGGTAAAACCACCCTAACTAGATTGATAAAAAGAACACTAGACACAGTAAATGGACAAATAAATATCAACAAAATACCAATCAAGACAATTGAACCATTAAAAATTAAAGAGTACATTTCATCCTTAGAACAAAATTCATACTTGATTGAATCCCTTACTGTAAGAGATAATGTTACTATGGGAACTTCTAAGATTATTTCTGATGATGAGATATGGGGAATATTCAAGATTTTGGGACTTGAAAATACTATATCATCTTTGGATCAAATTGTTGGTGAAGGTGTTTCATTTTCTGGAGGACAAGCCCAACTAATAGAGTTAACTAGAATTCTACTTGCACCAAAACCTATTGTAATACTAGATGAAGGAACAAATCAACTAGATGCGATTAAAGAAGCCAAGATCATGGAATTAGTAAAAGCAAAAACTAAAGAATCAATTGTATTGTTTATCACTCACAGAATGACCACTTGTAACAAGTGTGATGAAGTTATCGTTATTGATCAGGGTAAGATTGATGTTAGCGGCAAACCTTCTGAATTATTAAAAGGAGATAATCTATTTAGAAAATTCTGGGATATACAAGTTAATAGTAATTAAGTTCTTTAAATATTAATTATTATATGTTTCAATTGCGTAAATTCGCAGGTATTATATCTGTCTTAATTATTGGTTTTGCATTAAGAATGAGCAATTATATAACTAAGCCTTTTGATGAACAAGAGGCTAATTATTTATGGCTTAGCCTTAACAAACCTTTTAATGTAGCAAATTATTTGACCAAGTTCTGGAGTGAAATTTTTGGTAATAACATTACAAGTTTAAGAGCTTCTAATCTTGTAATATACGCCGCTACCTTTATAATTGTATATCTTTGTATTGATAAAATTACCAAGAATAGAACAATTACAATTTTAACCTCTTTGATTTACGCCATTAATCCAGCTCTTGTTGTTTTAGATCAAAGCATTGGTGTTGAAGTATACTTTAGGTTTTTTGCTTTTGTGATTTTCTATATTTCAACTTTTGAATTTAATATTTTTAGGATGGTTTTGTTCTTTATTCTAACTTTGCTTGCAAGCTCTATTTCTCCAGTTTTTATAGCAATTACAATAATTGGACTGCTTTATAATTATATATTTATCTTGAATAAAACAGCTAATCGCAAATTTATTTTATTTTTAACTTCAATAATATTAGGTTCAATTTTAGTATTGATTTTTAGGTCTTATCCTGCAAATTTTAATCTTAATTCTCAATATTTTTTTATTCCAACTATTAATTCCACCGATCAGTTTATCCAAATTCTAAAATTTGTAATATTAGATATATCAATTATTCTTGTAATCCTAGGAATAAAATTCGAAGCTGATGTTAATAGATTTAGATTATTATTTATTCCTTTGATGTTATTTGTAGGTGATATTATAAGTAGATGGTTTAATTACTATCCTTTTTATGGTATTTTAAATATCTTGTTCGGTATGGTAATAGCTATATCTCTAATGGGACTTGTAAGATACAACCGAGTAATTGCAATAGTATTATCACAACTATTAGTTATAGCAATGCTATTAACTCCTTTTTATAATTCAAACAGCGGTATTATCAACCAATCCCAACAATTAACTGCAACTGTTAACAAGCTCAATTCTAGTTATTATGTTCACAACAATTCATTTGAAACACTACCTATTATTACTACTAATAAATCTAGTTTTAAAAAAGAAATAAAACATTATGATTTTGTATACAGTCTAAACAAAAATGAAAATATCATAAAAACAATTAACACAAATGCCTTTATATCAACAAATAATGAAGTATCTATTTTAGACCAATTCCAAGAATTTATTTTTGTTTATAGAACAATTGATGATAAAGCATTGGATTTTATTAAGAGTCAAAACTACTGTATGATCGAATCTGAACAAGCAATGTCAATAACCTTTGAAAAATACTCAAGATGTTCAGAGAAGATTTAAAATGAATTTGACAAGGACTGATTTTAGTGCTAATTAGAATAGAATCGACGTAAAATTATCCAAAAGGAAAAGGTCAAAAATGAGCAATCAGCCTATCAAGAAAGATTACACAGCGGAAGATTATCGCCACAAAAGCAAAATGCTTATGACTGGTGGAGCCGCTTTTTTTGGAGGAATTATCTTGTATTTGAGTGTAGTCAACAACACACCCAAACCCAATCAAGAATGGCTATTTAATGGCTTGAAATTACTTGGAGTTACAACCTCCACATTTGGGTTTTGCATCTATAGAGATGCCAAGAAAATGTGTAAATAATTTCTTTCATTCTTTTTTTTAAAGTTATTGCTTTTTTCCAATTTAATTTACCCAAGCTTTTCAGCTTGGGTAATATTTTTTGTATTTCTAAATTAATTATATAAACCTGTTTTAAGTTAAACCACGTAAATAATTTCTTTAATTATCTTAAGCACCAATATAAAAAGTTAAAATAGGTACAAAACATAAATCAACTATCTTTCAAATTCAGTAGGTAAAATATAATCAGGTGTAGTTGTTCTTAACTGCTTATCAAATTGTGGTGTAAGATAAGCAATTGCGCCTATAAGTATAACCAAAAAAGCAAAGAAACAAATAATACTAGCAATAATTCCCCAAGCATCAAATTTTGTTTTTTTCTTGATATGTTCAAAAATTTCTTCAGAGTTTACAACTTTTGTATCAACTGTTGGATCAATGGTATTGAAGTTATATTTATCTTTTAACAGATCCATCTTTCTTTGATTCTCAGCGGATAAGATCATAAACACACCAACAGGAGCAAAGATAATTGTTGCAATCAAGATTGCAGCTCCACCGTACAAACTTGGATAAAGCAATAATCTTTCGATCCAAAACTCTCTTCTTTCAATTGATTTTAGAATTGTTAGTTCCCTATCTTTTTGATCGTCTGTTAGTTCTAGTAACTCTTGTGCTTCAGATCCTCTTTTTAGATATTGATTACCTACAAAGTATGCAAATACTGAAAATGCTATATAGACCAATCCAATTAATAAATAAATTAGAAAAGCTGTAATTCCAAATATAGGACCAACAGCAACCGACGAAGCTAATAAAAAGAACGATAAGAGTACAGTCCCTATACCTCCAAGAATTCCTAATATACCTGAGATATAAAGAACAACTGCAATAAAAATTGAGTAATTTTTAAAATGTTTAATATTTTCTTTCATGTAAGTAATAATGTATAAATATCCTAAAACTGTAAAGTTATATTTTTTTATAATATTTATTTTTGACAAATCAGTACAGATAATCTTTTATTATGTTGATATGAAGATTAATTTAATTGAAAATAAGACAGTACAAAAGTCTGTTTTGAATGGTACTGAAGTTGCTCATTTGGAGAGTGAAAATAGACCTTGGGGATCTTTTTACAATCTAGCAGATGGAAATTACAAAATGAAAGTAATTAAAGTTAACCCAGGCGAACAACTATCGGTCCAATCTCACACAAAACGATCTGAAAAATGGATCTGTCTATCAGGCATTCTAACAGTCAACTTAGGAGAAACTCTAGAATCCCTTACAGAATACCATCTTGTACCCAACCAAACAATTGATATTCCAAGAGGATATATTCACCAAGCTAAGAATAACACCAATACAGAAGTATACTTTTTTGAACTGCAAACAGGTACATATTTTGGCGAAGATGATATCATTAGATATTCTGATGTTTACGGTAGACAATAAGAAAATCTGAAACCAATAACTTGTTTTAATCTCTGTTAACTTTCACAATACAAGATATAATTCTCCTTTATTGGTACATGAAAATACACCCTACCCTTGGGTGATTATTTGTGTTTGATCGTGTCAATAACTTGTATTTTAATCTAGGTTTTTATTATTGACACATTAGTTAAATATACCTTATAGTTTCAATATAATCAATTCAAAATTTATGAATAATAATTTATCATTACCAAAAGACTACAATGAAACGCTCGAACAATTAAAATATATATTTAACCTCTCAAGAGGAAAAGCAATTAGATCCGTGAACAGAAATCTAATTGATATGTACTGGAAATATGGACAAATTATCTGTGATAAACAAAAGGTTAGCAGTTGGGGGGATAGTGTTATTAAAAAACTATCGATCGATCTTACTACAGAATTTGAAGGAGTGAGTGGGTTATCAGAAAGAAATTTACTACGTATGAAGACTTTTTATGATGTATATAGTAAAAATCAATTTTCGCCGACAGTGTTGGCGGAATTGTCTTGGTCACACCACACAACGATACTTGAGAAATGTAAGGATTTTAAAGAGCAAGTTTTCTATATCCAAAAAGCAGTAGAAAATGATTGGTCTGTTAGAAAATTAAACAGCAAAATAAAAGATAATGAATTTAAAAACATAAACAATAATCAAACTAATTTTGAGAAATACATGGTTCCCAGCGACTTAACTATCGCTAAAAGTACTGTTAAGGATGACTACAACCTAGACTTTTTATCACTTACTGAGGATCATAAAGAAAGACAATTAGAAGATGGGTTAGTTAATAACATAATTGCATTTTTAGATGAAATGGGTGGTTACTTTGCTTTTATTGGTAGACAAAAAAGACTTGAACTAGATGGAAAGGAAAATTTTATTGACCTACTATTCTATCATAGAGTACTAAAAAGATTAGTTGTTGTAGAATTAAAAACTGGAGAATTTAAGGCTGAATATGCTGGCAAAATGCAGTTATACTTAAACCTAGTAGATGAACAATTAAGACAGGAAGGAGAAGGTGAATCAATCGGTATAATCATTTGTCGCGATAAACATAGGGCAACTGTTGAATATACATTAAAAGATGTTAACAGACCAATTGGAGTAGCAAGCTATTCTTACAATGAATTGCCTGAAATAATCTCCAAATACCTACCATCAGAAGAAGAGATTAACAAATTAAACTAATCAATAAATTTAACCATCATATGACAATAGGCTACGCAAGAGTATCAACTCACAATCAAAACCTTGACTTACAATTAGATCAGCTTACTAAAGCTGGCTGTGAGAAAGTATTTCAAGAACATGTATCTGGAATGAAAGAACAAAGAGTAGAATTAAACAATCTAAAAGAACAATTACAAAAAGGTGATATAGTAGTTGTCTGGAAATTAGACAGATTAGGAAAATCACTTAAGGACCTTATAAGTATAGTTAAAGAATTTGAAGAATTAGGAGTTGGCTTTATAGCTAACTCATAGCTCAACTGTACATATTTATCAAACAATGATCTAAGTTTTTTTGAA
>JAYUKV010000098.1:0-3074 GCA_043764135.1 bacterium
CTAAATGTTATTCCAAATCAGAAGAGATGCTGAAAGCATCTCTTAACTTAGTAATTAACAAGTTTAATATCACCTATTCAAGATAAGCAATGCCAAAAAGATTAATATTATGAAATACAATTTATCACGTGGAAGAAAGATCGTGGTTATTGTAAAGCCTAAAGGTGGTAAATTACTACAGCTACATTATATTCTTATTTTGGGTTATGACAAAGATAATTTTGAGGTTTATGACCCAGGTATAAGTGGAGGTGTTTATATAGGATATACTAAAGATAAAAATGGTGAGAAGATAGGTAATATGTCTTTAAGTCATTACGATCTAATTGATAAGATGAATAAAGGTCACATTCTCGGAGTTGCTAAAGATTATGCTCTTTTAGTGTGGAAGTAAATTCTATTAAACAATTGAATTTTTTAATTGATAACTAATTGACAAGTTTTATTGAGTTTGATATTGATCAATAGGTTACACTAACCTTAAGGAGTATCACCATGTCAAGATTCGCATCAAAAGTTGTGTGTCGCAAACTTATTGAAGCGCTTCATCCAATCAAAGCTCGACTGGAAGCCCTCAACAATTGACATATCTTACCTCAATGCCTGACGTCAAGTTACCAGAACTTGAAAGCGAGAAAGGATATGGTAACGAAGGTCTTAATAAAGTTAATGACTTTCTTATCAGTAAGGGTATGACTGACCGTCTCTTACCAGGCCCAATTGCTGAAGATGATATTGCAGTTGCTGTTTATCTCTTGATTCTCTCTAAATGGATCAATCCAGGTCAAAAAACATATCGTCGTGTAAATGGTCAAGAACTAGTCTGTGCCGAGAATAATGGTATTGTTAAAATTGATCTTGTTTCAGGTAAACCGTTTGGCATTCTTTATCTTGAGAATGGTGATTACGTCATTTTTGAAGATATCAGTAGTGTGGATGATTCCGAACTTGAATTTGAAGCCAATGGAGTAAGACTCGCTACAATTGAGCCTGAGATTATGCCTGAATATGATTATTCAGGAGTGGTCTTTGCGCATGTAGAACTTGATATCAATCGTGATATTGATGAAATCACTGGCTTAACTGCTTTGAATACCAATGACAAGCTCTCATTAGTTAAGGGACAGTGCAAACTAAAGTTGAATCACTTAGGTGCTAAACTTGAAATTGCAATGTCAGCAATTATGGAATCGACTTCAATTCGAGCTCCAAAGTATCTTGAATTCTTGGATACTTTCACTGTACATTTTGTACGTAAAAATGAGATGAGCGCTGATGTTTATGCTTCTATCCAAGTCACATCTGAAGATTTCCATGAAGTTGAGATTGATTTTGGTTCAGGCGAGACCGAACCAGTAGTTATTGATCTATTCGATGATCAGTATTTAGTTAATCCCAATCTTGAAAGAAATATTGCTTAGGATTTTATTAAGATATATATCATAGATATAGCACATATATAACTCCCCATTTTAAAATGGGGAGATTTTTTTTAGATAGACTTTATGGTTGGTCGTAATAGACCGCTTTTAATAATTCAGATTGGGCTTTGACTGTTGATTCTTTGGGTCCTGGGGTGATTAAGGTGTAATAGACTTTTTTTCCACTTTGAGTGATAAGAAATCCAGTTAAAGATCTCATTGGTTTAGCTGATAGGCCACCAATCTTACCGCTTAATTGGATATTGGGTAGGTCAGTAAAATATTGACCATATCTTGAGTTAAGGGAAGAAGATTGAGAGCCGATATAACCTGTAAGTTCTTCAAATGTTGTTCCAACTTCTTTAAGTTTAGATTCTATATATGGCATAAGTTGGACCATATCATAAGCAGATATCATCACAGGTTCTAGTAGTGTAGGACCTGGACCACAGTCATGGGGATGATTACCAACTGTGCCTTCATTGCATCCTGAGCCATTGGTAATAATAATTGATTTATTGTTAGTTACAGTGCGAGCTACCTTTTGGAGATGGTTAATTCCAACAGTGTTTCCCATATACTCTGCGATTAGATTATCTGATGTTATCATCAGATATTTAGATAAGTCTAGAGCGCTCATCTTATATTTATCAACATAAGCAGAAGGCTTTACTTTTTGTAAATATTCTGTGGCAGTTATAAGTTTAAGAATACTTGCTGGCTCTCTGAGAGTCTTGGGGTCTTTGGTTACTAATGGTTTTTTATCTTCTGTTTCTAGATATAAAGAACCTGGTAACTGGTATGCAAGATCATTAAGCTTCTTTAGATAATCCGAATTAGTTGTTCTAACTAATGGGTTAGCTGTGATATCAGTAGTAGACTTATTTATTGGTAGTGCAACACTGGGTTTAGAGACAATTTCTGAACTATCTTTTACAAATTCACCTCTGCTACAACCAACCAAACATATAACCGAAAATATTGGAAGAAAATATAAAAGCTTCGTTTTCATTTCTTTTTCTATACATAATATATACTCAACATTTAATTCTTAAGTATTAATTCGGTGATTGTCAATGACTTGACAATTACAGTGTTTTAAAATAATCTTTAGAAATTCAATTAGTTAATCATTTTTTGAGGTCATAAAATATGGAAATTCTAGTTAAGGCTGTTATATGGATTCGCATTGGAATTATTTTGGTTGCTGGTGGTTCTCTAATCGGTTTGGCTACATATGTAAATTACGAAAGTAATTACACAATGCCAACTTATAAGGCTGAGATTGTCGAGGGTGGAGAAAAAATTAAAGCAGGCGGTCAAACACTCCGGGTCAATAAAGCTTTGGCTGATTTAATTGTCGAAGGACAATGCTATCAGCTAAAGGTTATGCCAGACAATTACGTGAGATCAGCAAAAGTTGTTGATTGCCAAACATTGAATAAATAACTCTTTACAACCACCCCTGTTTTATTTAAAACAAGGGTGAATTTATTTTTCAAATCACCTCTTTGGTAATCATTGCTAAATAACAAAAAATCAGACAATTAAAGCATATTTATAGCTAACCCATAACACAACTGGACAATTAATTTTAATCAACTATACTGTCTTAAATTTATGAGATATAGTAATGATTTAAGAAAAAAAGTT
>JAYUKV010000099.1:0-10514 GCA_043764135.1 bacterium
GCACTTGTTAGAGTGTTAGTTGAGACTGAGTCTGAAGTTGTAGCTATTCCGTTTACTGTACTTGTTAAAGTATTGCCTGCTAAAGTTAGGGTGTTATTGTTCTTGATGCTGTTGCTTAATGTTTTCTGAATCTGGTTCAAAGAATCTTTAACTGAATTAAAATCATCTTCATTAACATTACTACCGCTATAATTATATGAATTGTTATTCAGAATTTGTGTAGAAGTTGCTGCAACATTTTGTTCTAAACATTCGTTATTGATTCTAGTGTTTGGGTTCTCTTTAAAATAGTTGAGGATATCTCTTTGAGCAACACTACCAGTCCTATTAAAACAAAGGACTTTATTAACAAACACAAGATTATCAATCTGGTTATCGGAATCAGTTAAAGTAATTTTTTTGGTATCACCGAAGTTTACAATGAGATTTGCATAGTTCACCTCTGAATTGTTAGATTGATCCTTTAGTACTTGGTTTAAATTATTTGAAGTTATCTCAGGTACAATACTAAACCAACAGTTTTTAAAAGTTTCAAAACTATACTGTTGGTTTTTAAATTTTTCAAAATCACAAGTTATTTTTTGCGAATTAGAACTAATATATATTGAAGAAAAAAGTATTGCAAGCGCTGCAAATATAATTACAAGCAGACTAGAACCACTTTTCTTTTTTTTTGAGAAGAAGTGCATATTTATTTTTGTTTTTTTTTAAATGTTTTTGACAGGATTGGAATAAACCTATTTTATTTTTCTGTTAAATTATATCATAACAACCAAAAAAAAACAAAACTTCTTAGTTTTGTTTTATTTTATTGTTGTTTCCAGCTTTCCAGTTGCAATCACCCTATCCTCTGAAGGTCTGTAAATCAGGACCTGTCCACTGTCTTTGAATTCAGCAATCACATCGTTTTGTAAAACATCCTTATAAAAAGAATTCGTCTTTTTGACTTCATCAGGATTTTGAACAACCGCAGTTACTGGTTGTAACTTTGGATTCTCAGTAAATAATCCAGACTTTTTGGCTTGTTCGATTAATTTGTTAACCAAATTATTGTTTGAATTTGCAAGTTTTTGTGCAGGTGTCTCGCCATCATAAATTGGTTTAGATTCACTATCTCTCAAGATCACTAACCTATTGTTATAACTCATAACCAAATCACCATCCTTTGCATCCTTATAAACCTCTGCATCAATCGCATTACCTTTTCTAATCTCATCAGCTGAAGCCAAAGTAACTTTGTCACCAACAGTACCAATACTAGAAGGTAAAGATGCTGGAGGGTTAGGAATTTTTTTGGTCGCATTGTTTACTTTTTGAACGGTATTTAATTGCTCGAATATTTTACCTGGATTCAAAGTACTAAATACAATAAAAGTACTAAAGATTTGAAAAATCAAATTTGCTAAAAGTAATATTACCCCTATTACCATTAGATTGTTTTTATTCAGGAACGTATTTTTTAGATTCATAAAATTTATTGAAATAAAAAGTTTTTGTTTTTTACCTTTTTGTCAAATTTATCGAACCTTATTCAATCACATAATGCAATCCCAAATGTTTATCATTTTAAATTAAAAATTTTCTGTTTAATATGGAATTCAATCTGTTTTTCTGAATTTAGGGTGTTTATTATATGTTTTTTATTTTATTTAAAATAAAAATCTTAAATTACAAAGATCAAAATTTAAATGGGTTAGTTAAAAAATTAATAACACCAAAAAAGTGTTATTATATTATTAATTAATCAATCTAAGGTGATAGATAGATATATATATAATCTATAGATCGATCGTGTTGATCAATTTAGCGAAAATTTCGAATGGATCGTGATCTTTACCGACATTCATATTCACTGTCAAACTTCCATTTCCATTTTTCCTGCCATAAACAGAACCGCTTCTAGCTAGAGAAAGAGTATTGAGCTCTTCAGTTTTACCTAGGATTCGTAAACGATAACCATCTTTGTAGTAATTGAAATCACACACAAAGCCTTTATTGCTGATTCTTACATCACTTACATAATTCCAACTAAGATGTTTTGATTGATCACTAAGGAGTTTAGCAAGATGAAGGTTGGGACTGTATGGATATTGGTCATAATTCTTCAATAAAGTAATTACTCGTTGTTCATATTTATCACATGATTGGTAAGTTTTAGCTTCAAAAGTTCGAAGAGCCTTCACAAATAAAGAGATATTAAATACGATACTACATCGGATCTTAATTGTATCACTTTCTACAGTAAATGTATTTTGACGAGGCTCTTGATTGTAGATTTCATCAAAATTATTTAACCATTTACGATAGCCAACAACCGGTCTATTCTTGGATCGATAATAAAACGGGTCATCGAGGATTGTTTTTACTTTGTTTTGAAGATAAGTAAAAGTTTGTTTTTGAAGTGCTTTAGGAGTTGCTTTTACTTTTAAAGTTAAAACAATATTACACAAATCAGAAGTATCCAAGCTCAACTGAACTTTGCATTTTGCACGTTTATTAACATCGGCATTACCATCCACATCAACATAAAATTCATGATATATCAATGCACTAAAACAGTGATTATAACATGCTTCTAAAGTAAATCCAAGTTTTGCAATTTCATTGAGGTTTCCAAAATTAAAGCAATTCATGTCAACACCATAAAGTAAGTGTACAGATTCTGTAACAAAAGTCTATTGCCAGTTGTATAACTGTCAGACTATCTTCAATTTTACTTATTAATTCTAATTAGTCAATCCCTTAATCAAAAAAAGATTTATTGACTTATTACAGTTTATGTGATATAGTATAAACAGACCTACAATTAGGATTTTTATGAGCACAACGCAAGATACTCTTCTTGGCCAAGCTATGCTATTAAACCTTGCGATTGCAGAAGCAGCCAACAGCGCAGCCAAATTAATCGACAACAATGGGAAATACCATGTTGAACAAAAACCCAACCAAGAAGATAAATACGACGAGGTGACTGATGTTTACTACTCTGCCCAAAGGCATATTGTTGATGTTCTAATTCGATTTTTCCCAGATTGTGGTATTATTACAGAGGAAGAAGGGCTGTGCTGCTTATCAACACATCCATTAGGACTCACCTTTACTATTGCTCCAATCGATGTAACAAAAGAATGTGTGGGAGGTTGCAATAAATTTTCGATCATGATCGCTACTTTCTGCAGTGGCCAAATCATTGCTTCAATGATTCTAAATCCTTGTACTTTAGAATCTTACCAACTTAGCGCAGTAGATTCTAAAGTCTATCGTAATCGTTGCGGCATTGTTACTGAACTAAGCTTTGTTATGCCTGCTCGCAAGCGTGCGTTGTTGAGTTTTGCAGATCGTCGAGATTCTCGTTTATCATCACTTGCAATGATTAGCGAACCTGACAATGGTTATTTTGGTTCGCATTTAGTGATCTCTGGTTCTTATGGAACTAAAGTTATGATATTAGCAAGCAATGTTGTATCAGCAATATTGACAATTCCTGCTAATATCAAACCTTGGGATGAAGCACCTTCGATTGGTATTCTTGCTTCATTAGGCTACAAATACTATGTTTTTGACAAATCAACTAGAACATTTGATTGTCAAGATCTGAAATTTAGCCCTGACACTTATTATAGAGAGTTGACACTTATTACACACCCCTCAATCTTTAACGAGTTCATTCATTGTTTTGAATAATATCAGACTAGGTTTAATCAGATTAAAACAAAGCTGAAAAAATCCAAAATAATACATTCACCACTGAACATTCAGTGGTGAATTCTTATAGTAATTTCTAAAAATACTTTTCAAAAAATATTATTAGAAATTATTATAATTAAATTATAAAAAATATCCCCCATTGATATGGGGGAGGTTAAAATTCACTTACAAATAAGAAACTTAACGCAAGACTGGAGGTGTTAGTCCATCCTTCTTGTACTGGGCTCGAACGAAGTCAACACCTTTAGCATCATTTAGATTCCATTTCTGGCCTAAATAATTCTTTGTAGCATGTCCGGATTCTGTTTGGAATCCTTGGGCTTTAAAGTATGCATCGAGCTCAGGATCAGCCTTGATACGGATCGGTTCGAAAGAAAATTTTCCGCTAGGGTCTTTGTATTTAATTGCACGAGGTTGACCTCCTTGCAAGACAATACCGTTGTTGATCTCCGTACCGATGAATGGTAGGAGAGCCTTAATATCTCCCATTTTATCACCCAACTTTGCTTCGCGAGCACAATCAACATCGTTGAACATTTTGTTGCTGGTTGGCATTGCGCTTTGAATTTTGTTGAGATTGCTCTCTTTGGATTCAAAAGCGACAACCAGTCCTGGGGGACATACGAAAGCTTGAGAAGCTTTTTGTAGTGCCACATCAGAAGAGATGGTGTTGAGACTAGAACATGCAGTCATAGTAACTGCACTTGCACCAGCAAATCCAACAAGCAAAGCAGAACGAATAGATTTCAACATGAATTGTTCAGACCTATGTAAAGAACTGTAACTAATTCTTACAGTGTAATATATACAGTATGTTGTCAAATTATTTTCTGGTTTTGCTGTTAACAGCGTTAATAAAATGATTACTCAACTGAACAAATTTAGAACTCAATAAATACCAAACTTAACGTTTTAGTCATTATTAATCAACAACCCAAATCTTATAGTCATGAATAATCAGATTCTTATTAACTCCTGTTTTATACTCAAACCACACCGACCTCCATCTAATGTAGATAGAAAAAATTGGATATAATAGTGACTATTTCAAGCTTCTTATGCTTTGCATAAAAGATTGAGATAGTTGCTATTAGATACTATTTTGGCATTTAGATTAGGTGGAGGTTGGTGAGGTTTGAGTATATAATGGTTAACTATTTTTTGCTAAAAAAAACACTGATTATTTATCAGTGTTAGTTTTTTTTGCTCTTGCTTTCTTAGGTTTAGCTTCTTCAATAACTTCTTCTATTGCAACTTCTTCAGTTTTAGCTTTAGTTGTTTTTTTAGATTTTGGTTTTGATTCAACTTTAACATCTTCAACAACTGCTACTGTAGCTTCTATAGCAGTTTCTGTTGATGCTTTGCTAATTTTTTTAGATTTTGGTTTGATTTCATCAACAACTTCGATTAGATCATCGATCATTGAATCTTCTAAATCTAGACTTTCTAACTCAGCTTCATCTACTTCTAATAAAGTGTTGATTACTTCTTCTAGAGTTTCAATTCTTTCTAATAATCCTTTGATTTCTCTCTTTAAGTAGTTGTGGTCTGCCTCATAAGCTGGTAGCTTAGTAGTAGTTTCTTTCTTAAATGAAGGCTTGTCGTCATTAAATCTTCTTGGTTTATAATCAGATCTATCATCGTAGTTGCTTCTTGGTTTAAAATCACCTCTAGGCTTAAATCCACCTCTATCTCCTCCGTAAGATCTTTCACCTCCTTCTCTTGGTCTAAAGTCAGATCTAGGTTTGAATCCACCACTATCTCCTCCGTAAGATCTATCACCTCCTTCTCTTGGTGTATATCCACCTCTATCAGATGAACCATATGATGGTTTAGAGTTCTCTCTTGAAGTGTCATTACCCTTACCCCATGATGCAGCTGCTCCAAAAGTCTTTCTTTCTCCGCCTTCTCTTGGTGTATATCCACCTCTATCAGATGATCCATAAGATCCTCCATCTCTCTTTGGATATCCACCTTTTCCACCTGCACTGAACCCTCCAGATCTAGATGAAGATCTAGAACTGTTTTTAAAGTTTTTCATAATTCTCTTGACTATAAAGTATTTTTTGCTTTTTATCAACATAATTCACTTTATTTAGGAAATAAACTGTAGTCTTTACCATTTTATAAGAGAATATAGTTAACACAGTTACAAAATTCTTATTTGAAATTTCTATTTATATAGTAATTCCAGATACTACTTTTCAAAATACTATACAAAAATCTATAGTATTACTCTTACCCAAATAAATAAAAATAAAAATTCGCCAACCAGTAAATATTACTGATTGGCTTTTGATTTTACTCGTTAGTTTGGCAAGTAGTTGGGATACTATTAAAGATATAGTATGGAGCTGAAGGATCTCCCTTCTGTTGACTGACATACATCTCGTAACAAATCCCAGCATTTGCAAATACTTGTGATTGTATAGACTTCGAAAAGCTAGATGAATAAAGAGTTTCCTCTTTGCCATCTCGATCAGTTCCGTGGAGCTGAGTAAACCACATTTGAGGTTCTACACTTTGAGTGTGAAAACTGTAAATAACGTAATAGTCATTCAAGAAAAACACACTTACAAGTACAAATCCTACTATTAGCAAGCAAATTGCGGTAGTTAGATTTTTTAAAGTCATATTCCCTCTTTAGAGAGCTTTACTAAAAAAATATATCACAAAAATATCCAACTGTCAAAATATAAAATTAAGCTGGTATAGTACCAGCTCAACATAAATTAATCCTTATTCTTCAATATTAACTTTTTTAACTTGCTTCTCTTTTTCAGACAAGTAAGAAGTTCCTACCCCAACTAGCATAGCTACTAACACACCAACATCATCAAGTTGACCAAACAGAGGAATAAAGTCTGGAATTAAGTCAATCGGACTGATTAGATAGATACCTAAAACACTAATACCAATTACCTTTGAAATAAGACTACTTCCTTTGCCTAACTTATCTGAGAAAAACCGCACTGGAAAAAGTGCAATTTTTTTTGCAAAGTTTTCTTGAGCTTGTGTATTTTTAGGTTGGTTATTCTGGTTGTTCATTTTTTGATCTGAATGGTGGACTGTTTTAATTAATATTCTTAATCAGTTTTTTCGTCAAGAGATTTTATGAACCTGTTTAATTAATCGTGAAGAAACTGATTAAATCTAAGAAAAACGGAATTATCGGTGTCCCCGGAATTCTTCGTTTTTCTTTAGATGTATCAAGTTTCGCTCGATTAATTAAACAGGTTCTATGTACCTTTTTAATTTGTTCAAATATATATTTCTTAAAAACTAAAAAACTTACTTCAATTTTAATATAAAGAATCTACCTATTAAAACTATCTATCAAAACCCCAATTCCAACTGCAAGTCCAATTAAACCCATGCTAATTTTTAGAATTTTACTTAAATTTGGAATTTTGATATTTGTGTATTTTAGTGGAAATGCAATAATTGAAGACATAATTCCCATACCTATAACTGATCCTATTGCAAAATTACCTAGATACCATATCGCATCTACTTTATCTTTGATATATGGAATCAGCAAGAGTGTAAATGAACTACTTCCTGCTAAACCATGAACAATTCCAACTAAAAATGATCGATTTTGGAGTTGATGACTGTGACTTACCAATTGGCCATTAATATAATGTTCGTGTGAACTATTAGCATCAAATATTGTATGTTTAAGACTAAAAAGAGCTAGAATGATAAGCATAAAACCTACTCCATACTCAAAAAAATGAGAAAATTCTTCATCTACTTGTACTTTAAACAAGATCAATAGTAAGCCAACAATTATAACTATTAGTGAGTGACCTAACCCCCATTTGATACCTGAGAGTATTGATTTAGTAATACTTTTAGAATCGACCAAATTGCTTACTGCGGCAATATGATCAACTTCAAAAGCATGAGTTAGTCCAATCCAGAAACTACTGATAAAAAGAAGATTAGTAATATCAAATAACATACAAAGATATAGGTTAAAATCAACTACTATGTCAAAAATTAGAATTTATAGCCTATTCACCTTTTAATTGTACAAAATAATCGAATAAAATTTATCTAGATATTGATTCTGTTATTTATCTCTTTACCCGATGGTAAATGATAAATAATAGGAGCGATATATAGATAAATTTGTAGATTAGTTTGTACAGTTAAAGGGTGGATAGGCTATAAGTTAACTAATTTCTCAAAGTTCCTCCCCAAATAAACCAAGCTAGAAATGATTTAGCTAAAAGTGAAAGAATAATATATGCTTTTTCTCCAAATACATAGTTCTTCCAAGGTCCCCACTTCTTATATTGTAAAAACATATTGATTGCAAAACAGTTAAAGAATACAAATAATGCAGGGAAAATAAATGTAACTAACTTTAACACATCTTTTACTCTATCAGGAAGTTCATCGATATCACCTAATCTATTAAGCGATGTAAAGTAGTATGTACCCATTACTACCCAAGGTATTATTCCAGCAAATGTTCCATATATAAAGTGGCTCCATTCTGGTTTGTAAGTAGAGGTTTCTTCTTTTGACTCCTCAATTATTTTACCTTTTGAATCGTATAGAGATTCAACCTTTGTAACCGGTACGGCTAATTGTTTTAGCGTTGAGTTATGCATTTCCATACTTGCACCGAACAAGTTCATACAAGCATTGATAGCTACAATTGGGATAAGTATCGCTGCATTGTTAATATTGCATAGCATAGCTATTACAAAAATCATAAGTGAAGAAGATAGAGCATACTCGTACCATCTCATATAGTTAATTTCTTTTTTGATATTCTTAATGTACCAAGGGTATATCCTAGGCATTATTATTAAGAAGTGAAACAATGCTGATAATAGCAAGAAACATGCAATAGTCTGCCCTAAGTTGATACTAAACCACTTCTCATTTTCAAAGAGAATAGTAGCTCTTCTACCTGTTTGTCTTAATTCTTCTAATCCTCCTGCAGGAATTACTGGTTTAGGTAAATTCCAAACTACATCTTGCAAAAATTCTTTACTCAAAACCCACATTAATACACCTTGAATAAGATGCAATCCTCCCATTATTCCATTCCATAATCTAAGATTGCTTAGACTATTAATTGAAGATATAACTTCATTTTTAATTTCGTTTTTGTTTTCCATAAATATTTATTTATCCTTGTCGGTATAAGTATATCATACTTTTGTCAAAAAAATAAGAGGCTGATCAATAAATCAGCCTCAAATATAACATTAATTGTCATTAAGTGTCTTAAGAATGTCCATTTGTTCTTTGAAAACATCTCTTGAATCACCTTTTCCACTCATCACAAAAGAATAGCTCTTGTTAGATGTGGTAGAGGTAATAACACCTGCTAAGGGATACACAATCTGACTTTCTTGGTCTTTCATACCACTTTCAATTCCAAAAGGTTTAAGATTTTGGGTATTGATAAATTGATATTTATCCATGTCAACTAGTGGCATGAAGAGTTTTGACATTTCCAGATTATTAGTTTGGATAAATTTAGTCAGGCCTGCTAGATATTTTGCAATATCCTCTTCAGAATATGCTTTATTCAAACCAGTGTCGTTACAACTATGAGGTCCAGTGGCAGCACCAGGGCAACCTGAACCATTACCCAGCTCGATCTTACTGTTACCAGAAGCTTTACGAACCCCATCTTGGAACTTGTCAAAGCCAATAGCTTCTACCATTTGTTCGGCAATAAGATTGTCTTTATGGACTAACATAGATTGAGCAACTTCGAGGTTACTATATTGAGCATATTCCTTTATCGCAGAAGGACTGTTAGGGCCAAAATTCTTTACAAATTCCCCAGCAATAAAAACCTTATGAATAGATGCGAGATAATCATTTTCAGATTTTACACCTCTACTAAAGCTCAAACCGCCCACTTCTTGAACATAGATAGAATTGTATTTTAGTTGTTGACCTTGCAGAACTTTTAACTCTGGTTTGGATTGTGTAAAATACAAACCAGCCCCAATCACCCCAGTAAACAACATACCATAAGCCATCAAGTATTTCTTTTTCATTTTTACCTATCAGCCAAGCTAAAAGTTAACTATAATATATTTACTTAAAAAAACCAAAATGTCAAAATCAATTTTATTCAAGAAATTCTACTTTTTTTTTAAATCCCAAATTTTAGTAAATTTTTTTAGTTAATATTTAAAGATAATGAAAAATTCAAAAATAGAATTCAAGCGTAACTTAAAATATATGCATATATATTGAAATAGTTAATTTAGAATTAGGAAGCTAGTAATTGGGGTAAAAATCAAATTACAAAAACTAATACTCAACTTCAAAATCTGTATTTTTTTCACAATTATCCTTTGTGTATTTTTTACATAGTTCTCTTACATCGATCTCAACATAATCTTGAGAGATAAAAGGAAGGAACCGATCTTTGCAGAAGACTAGGTGTTGAAATTCTTTACCTATAGCATCTTCATTATCAGTTGCATTAAATAAATAAATATCAATTAAATTGATTAAATTGTAATCCTTATCAATTACAACTAACTTTTCACAATTTTTTGTAAATACTCTTATATTTAATAGTCTTTCTGCGTTTAGGTTATACCCCATTTCTTCAACTTGTACTTTTTTTAGTTCTGGTTTTATTGAAGGAGTTACAAAATGCTTAGTAATATTAAAGAGGGTTATTAATGTAAGTGTAATAATTATCACATACAGTACAGTTTTGAATAGTTTCATAATTAATATTAACTCTATAACATAAATAAGAAAAAACGCCAATTATTATCAATTGGCGTTTATTAAGATGAGTAACTTAT
>JAYUKV010000100.1:0-10487 GCA_043764135.1 bacterium
AACTTTTTTTCTTAAATCATTACTATATCTCATAAATTTAAGACAGTATAGTTGATTAAAATTAATTGTCCAGTTGTGTTATGGGTTAGCTATAAATAATATATTATCCATGATATAGTAGTATATCAAATTGAAAACATCACAAAATGCATCAACTGGCAAAACTTTCCATTTATATATCCATACAGATATTATAGTTACAGGACTAGGGATTTGGTATTTTTTTCGGGTTAGTCTTAATGTTTCGATTCCATAAAGTAATTTTTTCTGAAATCTTTTGTCCCTTGTCCACATCTCTAATTGACTGCTAAAATCAGGAGAAAATGGGTTAATCTCAAATTCGATTCCTCGGGGCAGTTCAAAAACTTTAATCATTTTACGACGAGGAACATGTTCGAGATCAATTTGTGTTGTTACTCGATGAATTGAACTTTGTAATTGTTTTGTAAATTTAATAGTTTTAGGACATTGGTCTTCATAGAATACATTGAGAGTAATTCTACAGATTTGAGATTTAGTAACCATGTCTGATTCCTGTAAATAAAACGATAATATAAATATTAATTTCATTTTATAAAATATGCAAATATTTGTTGTCAGAATTTAAGATAAAAAATAGCTGTCATTTCATGACAGGTTTTAAAGATATAAATTTTGGAGATGTGTTTTTTTCAATTTCCGTATAGAAATATTATTTTAAATTTACTTTTCTAAAACAATATTGAGCAATTTTGCTATTACAGTAATTTGTAAAATAATAAATAATCCAACAAAGAAAAAAATAAATTGGTATCTGCATTCCATTTTTTAAATTAAGTAAGTCTACAAAAGTACCTAAAAAAATACTTAAAGATATAAATAATAAATTAGATCCTGAAAGCAATAAAAGAGTTAATATATTATCTTTATAAGTATATTCTTCAGTAAATGCTTTGAATGTTAAAAGCATTACAAAATATTGAATAAAATTATATATGATTGGGATTGTTATAAACATAAAGAGTTTTAAAATATTTTAAGTAATTTGTATTTAGAGAATCTAGGTTATCTTGGTCTGTAAGGAATTAAAAAGGTTAATAGGCCTTATTTTTTTATATATATTTTGAATTGTCAATTACTTATACCCAGATACAAAAGCTTTAATAGATTTATATAAGTTTCCAATCAGATTTATGCTCTATTTATTGTGGATTTTTTTCAGCAAATTAATTCATATAATAATTACACCCTCATTGTTATGAGGGTGATTGGTGTAAACGTTAAAGGTTTGCGGTAATATTTATTTTATTTTAGATATTGCGCAACTAATTGCATTAGGTCTGCGCGTTTTTTAAGTGCGTTTTGGACCATTTTGGAGATTGTAGTCTCATTGCTTGTCATGATAATACCAGCTTGTTGAAATACGACATAACCAGGCCAAGATCTATCCAAAAACTCAGTATCTTTTTTTAGTTGATAAAGTTCTGCTTTTAGGCTATCTACTTTAGTAACTGCAAGAATTCTTACTTGTTTATTGAACTGCATTGCAATCCAAAGTTCTTCAATATTTTCTGAAGAATCAAACACTTTCATATTAATTGCCTTAGCAGCTAAGATGACTCGATTTCTAACCAGTAATTTGGGAATATAGATGATGTGATTCACTCCAGCTGAATCAGTAAAATTTCTTTTTAAGAAGATTTCTTCTTCCACTTCATTAAAAGTTGTTAGAAAATTAATGAGTTTGGGATTGTATCCAGTGCTTTCATTGCTACGACTGTTTTTAACAGATTCCCAATATTCAATCTCAATGCCGATTTGGGTAATACGAGATTGTGGGTCAATGCTTCCCAGCTTTGTACGGGTCAATTCTTGAGATTTAAGGAACTCTTCTTGGCTAAACTGAGTGAAGTCGAGTTCAAGCAGGTCACTTACGTGCGCAATCAACTCTTCCGAAACAATACCACAATCGATAGTGTAGCTTCCAAACAACAAACTATTGGTTAAAGCTTTGATGAGGCCAAAATAATTAGAATCATCCAGAACATCTTCAAGCACGGTTGCTTTTTCAGGTTTCATAAAAAGCATAGGTTCTCCTGAGGTTTTCAAAAATTAGAAAGGATAGTCTTTTTTATCACACTTTGGTATTAATGTCAACAACTAAGCGAACAGTGAAAATAGACTTAAAACCTTTTAAATCTTTAAGAGATTTTGGTAAGAAAAAATTATTTACTTTGCTGTTCCTAGAATAAATAGTCATCAATGCTTGATCATCCAAAGGTACGATTGAATATTCTTGGAACAATCTTCCAATCATAGGTGTTTTTTGTCTGGATGTTATTCTATAAAAAGATTTATTTTCTAGTCTGTACTAGGGTGATAAATAATTTACTTTTTCATCGATAGTTAGGGAGTATGCGTAATCCTTGAATTGATTAGAATTATTTTCAATTTCAATTACAAATCTTTGGTTAAGTTGCAACTTCAATTCATTTTCTGCATTTTGATAGATATCTATGGGAATAACAGAAGATTGATAGAATCTTACTCGGGTGACGGGATTGCGTTTTGCTGTTGTTAATATTTTGGTGATTGTCATTTTTTTACAAGGTAATTATTGACAAGGGTGATCAAAGCATCTAGCATTTTATTATTGATCATTAAAGGAGCTATGTCAATGAAAATCAAACTTTCTACTTTATTAAAACAACAAGTTTTAGCTCACGGTTTAGTTGGGTGGGGTTTGTTAGTAAGTTTTGCTACAGTAGTCAATGCTCAAACTTTTACTGAACAAAGAGGAGAGGTTCGATATGAACGGGTTCAAAACTTTGAATCATTATCAAGCAAGGAACACAATTGGAAATTGTTTAATAACCTAACTACTGGAGAAAGTGAGTTCTACATTAACAAACTTCTTAAATGGCAATATAATGCAAGAACAGGTGAAAGAAAAACTTATTTTTGTGATAATAGCTACCATTGTGAGGTTACATTATCACTAAATGGATTAGATCTTATGACTGAGACAAAACAATATTCTATAGAAGAATTATCACAACCTTACAATGAAGTGCGCGAAATCAGATAACAAAAGATCCTAGATATATAACCTTCCTACCCTTTACTGGGTAAATTTTTTTGACAAATGTTTCATATTGTACTAGGTTTAAAAAAGCAAACTAGTTTTGCAAATTCAAATTATTCATTTCTTATAAGGAATTACACAATGGCAAACGGTAGAGATGGTACTATTTGGGATTGGATTATTAACCGAATCAGTGATTCGAAAGAGCTAAATGAAAAAGAAGAGGAATCTCTTAAACAAGCCAATAAACGTTCAGAACGACAAGTTTCTAAACGCGGTAGAAGAATTTAGCCCTGGGAGCGAAATACTGATGAAATATCTCTAAGGTTTAAAAACAAAAATACCGTTCTTTTTTACTAGATTGTTATATTATTGTTATAAACCCAAGATACATATTCATTAGTAATTTGCTCTATATCTAAATTGAATATTTTTGGACCTTACTATTTTTAGTAAGGTCTTTTTTATTACTTTTTTTTCAAAAATTACTGTTAACTCATATTACAATTATAAGTAGTAATAAAAACAGCTTTAAATACTATATCTGAGAACCTGTTAAAAAGTTGACATTTACTTGAAAATATGATTAATTAGTGTAAATCTTAACATGGTTATATAGGTACAAGTTAATGAATCAAAGTACACTTGATAGAATTCTCCGTCTTCAACAAGAGACACAAGAGCAACACAGAATTTATATCTGTGTTGAAAAGGAAAACAGCCATCCTGAGCATGCCTCAGTTGGTCATGCATTTCTACTAGGATTGGTATTAAACACCAATAATCAAAGCGTTCTAAGCAATATCGACAGGTTCCATCCAGAGCTAAAAAGCTCAATTGGAATCGATCAAAATGGTAAAAGCAAAGTCTGGACCTACTCATTGTACCCAGAAAACTTCATGATCAATCATGAAAAAGATAGGAAAAGAGCCAAAAGAATTCTTTTGGGGGATCATCATTCAACTCTTTTTGACTTCGATACCTTTTTGGGTGTTGTAGTCAAGAAAGACTTATTTGAAAAAAAGATGATTTCCACACCTGGCAATATGTGCCAAGTTGAAAGAGATCTTAGAGCTTGTGACTACAACTTGCTACTTGCAAATTGTTGCAAATTTGCAGCAGAGCAATTTACATCTATTTCCCAAATCCAATTGCGTCCCGACACCACTATCGGACTGTCTGAATTTGGGCTTGAAGCAAAACTTTATCTGCCAGCTACTCTTTTTCATGATATCAATAGATTCAAAAATGAAAAAGCACTATCTGGAGAAGACGCAGCTAAAGCACAACGATTGACCAGAGAATACCTCAATTCTGAACAGTTCATGACAGACTTTGATATGCGAGGAGAAAATGATCTGTTGGCAAAGTTCGCTGAATTAGAAAATAGTTAGATACACGCCACACTTAATTTATTAAGTGTGGATATTTTTTTATTGTAGTATTCTTAAAATCAAATATAAATTATAATATAATCCATAAATATGCCAGTCTTAATGCCAGATATTACTTTTACTCCTAGTTATTTAAAATATTGACATTAATATAAACATTTTTAAAATTTATAATTAGGTATTAATTGAGGACTAATTCAATGAAATTGAAAACAAATATTCTAATCTACAGAGATTCAAGAAGTTGGGGTCAAATTCCTAGTAACGCAAAAGTTGAAAGATACGATAGAACCATTAGATGGCCCCAATTATTAAGCACACACTTATCTAAACAAGCAAATGTAATAGAGGAATGTTTACCAGGAAGAACTCTTGGCATGCTAGAAGAAGGTCAAAGAGCTTATCGAAATGGATTAGAAGTCTTTAAATCAATCTACCCTTCCCATTTACCAATTCAATATGTAATTCTAGATCTCGGCACTAACGACCTTAAAAAGTCATGCAATCAGACTGCAAGCGATCTGTACAACAATATCAAGCTGTACCATGATTATCTAATGAATTTTGGATGGAAAATTGCAACCAACCCTCAGCTTATTTATTTATTACCTACCAAACCTGGTTTGGATCTGGAAATTTTTGATTCGCGATCAACAGTATTGTTCGAATTAAAAAACCTTTGTAATAAAGACAATAGTTTTACTACCATTCCCTGTTCTTCATTTTCCCCCAATTCCAGACCATCAAAAAATTCTGATGGTGTTCATTTGGATAAAAGTCAACACTTTGTATACAGTTGGTTTTTTAAAGAATATTTTGAAAAATTACTCAAATAGAGTATAAAGAAAAAAAATCTCAACCTCACATTCTGAGGTTTAATTTTTTTTAAAAATGATTTAAAAGTTTGTTAATATTTTTGCCATTGATTGAATAGAGTGCTTGTTTAATTTTACATTAAGTAAGAATTGTGTTAAGGTAAGATTAGCTTTTTTGAGGTAAAAAAATGACAGAATCTAAATTCACTCGAATGTTTAGACGGGATATGGATCCCAAACAAGTGTATTATGTCGCTCCATCTCTGGAGTGCAAATATTGCAATTCAGAAATACCTGAATTCTGGGCTAATAATTGCAATGCTTGTGGAATGGGTACTGGTGATGCTAGAATTATCTATGATGCTTCCGACTTAAATGCTCAATACATGGTTATCACTGACCCTGATCTAATAGAGCGCATGAGTAAAGAATCTGGTTGGGTGTGTACGTACCCATTAGGTACTTCAGGATCTATTTGTGAGTATGTTAATGATAGTGGTGAAGAATTCTGTTCAAATCCTATTTGTTCAGGAACACTTTTGACCTCTGGAAAAACTATTCCTTCCCGCAAAATTCAAAACGGTCAATTTTCATCAGCATCAAAAGCTGCTGGTGTAATCGACTACCTTGAAAGTTCTGCCAATCGCTCAGTTTCAATGAAAGTTTCTGGCACGCTTCCAACCAACGGACGAGTGCAAACTCATAACTTGTTTAATGGTTCTTTTAAAATTGTTGTTACTGCTGCGGCTGTAGTCGTGATTGGTTTTGGAGGTTATCAATGGATCCATCCGGTCACTATGACTGGTCAAGTCCAGAGCAAACACTGGGAAACTGTGGTTCATGTTGAAAAACTAACCCCTTCTGTTCATTCAGATTGGTCATACCCATCCAATGCTTATAACGTAACTACAACTACCGCTGTCAAAAGTTACAATAAAGTTGGCGCTGGTACTTATCACACTGAAACTGTAACAAGATACCGCAATGTGAGCGATGGTTATACAACTGAAGACTGTTCCGAAACTCGAGGTTCACTAATTGTAGTTAAGACCTGCCAAGTTCCCAAAACGAAGCAAGAATCTTACACCGATTCAATTCAGGTTGAAGATATCAAGCAAGTTCCTGTGGAAGCACCTTGGTATACTTATACAGTTGATGAGTGGAGAGCAGAGAAAGATTTACCAATGATTGGTAATGATTCTGCGATTCGTTTTCAAGATACTATCTTGGGATATGATCAAAGAAGTACCACCTCTTGTAAAGCTTCGCTTTCCACTACAGACCAAGATGGTAAAACTGTAAATGTTGGTGTTGATTGCAATCAATTTCCTACATTTCAATCTGGGGAACAGATTTCATTCCAACACAATAAGTTGGGTGCAAACTGGGGTCCTAACCACATAGATAAAAAATAAAGATTGACACTTAGTTAGTGTTAAGTCTAAAACTCTCCTTAAGTATTATACTTAGGGAGATAATTTTTATAAATATTTTTGCTAAAACCTAAATAGTATGCTAGAATTGGTTACAACAGTAGGATAAAAGGAGAGTTTAATGTTTCTAAAACTTTTAGATAGGTTGGTCAGAAGTAGCTTTTGTGAAGCTATTGCGGTTGGTTCAGATGGTGTTAGTGATAGCGAATCTATTCTTGGTAACCCATATTACAAGTGGAAGACACCAACTAATAACATTGAACTACTTAATAATCTATTGTTGTTAAATGGTAGTTTTATTCCAATGATTCATACATTAAATTCAGATAAATTGAGAGAAATGTTAAGTTCAGTTGAGTTTAATTCGAAGACACTCAAAGATCACAAATTTGTTTTCATGATTCTTCACATGTCTTCACATCTAACCAAATTTGCAGGGACATTCTCGCCAATTGATTTTGGTATTGACTTGATGATCACAGATTGCTTCTATCAAGATATTGATCCTGTGCTTTTTCAAGAAGGTTTTAGTTTCTTGAAACTATTGCTTCAGTATCATAATTTTGATATGGCAGTTAATTACAAAGTTCATCATTTGTTTCTAACCTATATTTCCATAAAAACTGGTGAAGGATCTATACAATTGGAACAAGAGGTGGTTCAAGAAATTCTTGACAACCTTGAAGCTGAATCAGATACCCCCAATATTCGTCAGTATGTTATTGATGGAGGAAGAATTAAAATCGAATTTTCCAAGCATTTGGAATGGTTAGAATTTAAACAGTACTTGGTGCGAGCTAAGTATGATCCAAGGTTTGTGGCAATGTTTATTGAGGTTCCAAAGAAGATCAATAGAAAAATTAGCCCAAATTATTACAAGGATTAAGATCTGTTACTGATTATTCAAATATAATCTTTTAATTTGATCATTTATCCATGACCTATCAACCCATATGTTGATAGGTCTAATTTTTTGACAAAGGGTGTAAGGTTTGTTAGAGCTAAGAGACTCCTCTTAGGAATTCAGAAAAAAAATGAAAAATAATCGGCTATTTACGGGTTCCATGTTAGTTGCCGCTGCAATTATTTTAGGTTTTCCAGTTACAGCTTTTGTACGCTCTATTGGCAATGGAGAATTCGTTGAAGATACGAAACCCACACTAAGCCAAGCTACACTTGATGAAGGTAAGATTAGTCAAACTACTGAGACGGCTTCATCAAAAATTTTTAAACCAAATCCTAGTGACAAACCAACACTTATCAAAGTAGTTGAAGGCGGTAAACCCCTCTTCTATCCCGTTTTTGATAAGCAACAAGGTAAGAATATTAATGTGCAAGCAACGATTATCCTACCACCTAAGTTTGATCCTAACACATACAGTAAGCCAATTGTAGTTTTAGGGCATGACGGGTTTGATGTGAAGGGAACGCCTGATTGGGACCCTGAACTTAAAGTTCTTAACTTCTTTGTTAAGAATTCTATCAGATTAGGTAATGAAATTGCTGCTCAAGGTTCACTTGTGATTGTTCCTTCTTATAGAGGTGAAAATCTAAGCGAGGGATCTAGATCTTTGGTAGCTCATGATGTTATGGATACAATTGCTGCAATTCGATATGTAAAAGCTAATTTACCCGCAACTAATAAATCTGTTGTTAATTTAGTTGGTACATCTAGAGGAGCCCTTACATCTGTCTTGACCGCATCTGTTTATCCAGTAAACAAAGTTATTTCTGGTTATGGGGTTCTTAAATTCGACAAATGGCTTACAACTGAAGCAAGATGTGGAAGCGATTCAAAATGTAATAGTGAAAAAAATCAAGAGTATCCTACAATTAAATCTTGGGAAAATATTCTTGATGATGAAGCGATCAAAACAGCCAAAGAAGCACATGGAGGAAAACTTCCTGCATTTACTCGCACAGCTGTTTATATCAGTCGTTTTGCTAATCCCAACACTTCTTTTTACATTGGTCAAGGCCAAAACGATAATTCAGTATTCCCTTATAACGCAACTGAATTTGCTGCCCAGCTTAAAAAGCTTGGTATCCCTCATAAACTAGACATCTACTACGGTAGTCATCAAACGCAATCAGACGGTACTCATGGACTCTATACCAGACTCCCTAAGTACATTGATTCCTCGCAAGGTCCAAGTTTGAAGATTATGAAATCCAGTTTCGTATCTCAATCAAGCACTGAACCTTTAGACCCTACCAAGTAAAACAACAAACCTCAATTATCTAATTGAGGTTTGATTTATTTTATTTAATTATTTGCGTATTTTATGAATTGTTTATCTTGATTTGTTCAAGTATTTGTTATCCATATTAAAATGTTTTCTCGTTTTGCGTTTTCGATCATCTAGTTTTACCTGCTGTAATTCTAACTTGTAGCCTTTGAACTTGGTGTTATTTAATTTATTGATTAGTTCGTCTATCTTCGTTTCATGCATGAAGATACTTACAATATTTTGATAACCTCCATATTGTGTATCAGGGTTGAGTTGTATCGTAGTAGTATCTAAATTGATTGTTTTGGCAAATATTGCTGCAATTAAAGCAATGAAGGAGGACCGATTAATGTTTTTGTCCAATCCTTCTATCTTAAGAGAAATTTTCGACATATTTATTTTTATGTTTTTTTATAACAAATTAGTTATGCCAAAATTATACTATGTATTGCAATTGTCATCAAATTTTGTATATTTGTTAATATGAATCAATTAGACCTATTTCCTAATTCACAAACCTCTTCGATAAATCAACCAATAAATCTAACAATCGCCATTTTGCGATTGAATTTTATTGTGATTTTTATCATTCTTGTTGTTAATTAGCTAAGAGATATATTGGTAATTATTTACACATTTAAATTTATATCTTATAATCATATTATGTTAAATTCATTAGATTACATCTTAGTTGGAATTGGTGTTATTACACTTGTTGCATACCTTTGCTTATTTTTTTATTACTTATTTAAAGATCGACCAAAATTTATAGCATTGTTGGTATTAACTTCAATTTATATCGCCCTTGCTTTCCTATATTCTTTCTTTGTTTATATTGTTGAATTGCTATTCCCAATTAATTCACTGTTTACTTCTATTATTGCAATTATTGGATTGTTTGTGTTAATTATCGGTATAAACACTTTATCTGGTAACAGATTAATGAGTTGGTACATTGAGTTAGAAAAAACACTTGGTAGAAAAATTAATTAATAAATATAACCAGCATTTGAGCTGGTTATCTATTTTTTAAAATTTCTGTAATATTCTGTTAATTGATAGAATATGTTAGATCCCACAGTCATAGCGCTGATCTTATCATTATGCATCCGTCTTGCTATCTGTTCTAAAGCAAGCTTGTTATACACAGGACTGCATGGTACATCTTTTATGATCGTTGATGATACGCAGACAACAATCAATTCTGTTTCAGAATCATACCACAGACAGTCGAGTTTTAAATCCCCAGTTACTAAATGTGTATAACAAATTATAGTTGTATAGAATTCACAAGGCAATTGTAATCTACTTCTAGAAAGCAGTTCGATAGAATCTTGAAGACAAAGCAACATTTATAACCTCGCAAACATAGTAATTTGAGACAATAATAATTTATAAATTATTAATTAATTCTAGTCAAAAAAAATATTTTTAATATTAGGTTAATATTTAAATTTTAGCCTATTCACCTTTTAATTGTACAAAATAATCGAATAAAATTTATCTAGATATTGATTCTGTTATTTATCTCTTTACCCAATGGTAAAAGA
>JAYUKV010000101.1:0-3045 GCA_043764135.1 bacterium
CCAAAATCATGAACTATTATTGGGAGGTTTTGGTTTGTTGTAAAGTTGGTTGCGAAAGGTGAGTATCATAATTTGCATACTACCATATTTAAAAATTTATGTAAAGATAATGAGACAAATAATTGTCTCATTTTTGGTCTGTTTTACCAGCTTCCACCTCCCTCAGTAAATGGTTTAGGAGTTCGCTTAAAGCATGTTTTTACATCGTAACTCCAGTCCAATTCTCCCCCTGCTTTTTTACACAATTCGGATGATTTATCCCAATTCATTTCAACTTCATTAGGGATAAAGAAAAGTCTTTTTCCTTTTCGTTGTACAAAGTCAGATAAAACTTGATGTTTTGTTTTATACAAATCAAAAGTCATTTGACCTCTCAATACTTCAGCATTTGCAGTTTTTGAAAGGAAATCTTTGGCAACTTGGCCTCCAACTTCAATGCAAGTAGAAATACTTTCTTCTTCGAAGCAATATTTGGCAACATCATAACTTCTACCCGAACCATACCAACCTATAAACCATTTCGATTTGTTAAAAATAAATAGAGTAGTAGGTTTGACAGCTTTTATTGGATTAATACCGCTTTCATTAGGCTGAATATACGCAACTGGTTTAACCCAAGAAACTACACTATTATTCTTAGCACCAAGGTTTAACTGTAATCCAGACCTTGTATGAAAGATTTTACTTTCTAAAACTTTCAACTGTTGATCAGTATCGTTCGGATTACAAGTTTAATAGTTTGGAACTGACCCAATAATTGTCCTGTATGAATTCAAAAATTTTTGTAATTTGATGTTTTTAATTAAAACAGAGTTATTCGGTGCTGGAATCTCTTCAAACAATTGTTCTAAATCATTTGCTTCTGTCTTATATTGAGATGCTACAATTTCACCATGATTCAATCCAAAGGCTTTGTTTGCTTTTAAACTAATTCCATTGATTTCATATCTTTTACCTTGTTCAGCTTTGGCAGATTGACTTGTAAACGAGAACAAACCTAACAGAATTGTGAAAAGTACCAGAAATTTATTTTTCAGAAAAACACTACTAAACATTTCGAAACTCCTATTTCATTACTAAGTAAGTTTTTTAATGTTAAAAATAACATGTTTGTTTGTCAATATTTTTTGTTATCACTGTTATTATTAATAATAATATTAAATTTAATAAAATCTATATCATCTCAAATGTCTTAAGATAATTCTTAAACACTGATTTACGTTTTTTGAGGTCGGATTCAACTTTTTTTACGGCATGTAAAATTGTTGCATGTGATCTGTTGCCTAAAAATAATCCTATATTCTGCAAAGTTAAATTAGTTCTACTCTTGAGAGCCCATGCACAGAACTGTCTTGCTCTAGCAATATTAGCTATTCTTGAAGCACCTGTTAATTCTTCTTTGCTTATTTCGAAGGCTTTGCAGATATTTTCTAGTATCTCTTCTGAGGCTTCTGATCTTGAGTGGATCTTTGATGGAAGTAATGCCCTTACAGTATCCATTCGATAAGATGTTAGCGCTCTAGGTTGTAATTCTTGATTAGTTAGATAATTCAAGTCTTCAAACTTGATCTCCTTGTCTGGATATAGATTAGTCTTTGCTCTAATAGTGTTAATAACTGATTCAATTTCTCTAACCGAATAATCCACATTATCTGCAATATCAGTTACCAAATTAGACTGTATATTAAGATTAGCTTTTTCAAGTTTGAATTTGATCAATGCCATTCTATCTTCAAAATCAGGAGTTAGAATATCAACTACTATCCCACTATTAAATCTAGATATTAGTCTATCTGTAAATCCATTAAGCGAGAATGGTGCCCTATCAGAAGTGATTACAATTTGCTTGTTGTTCTGATACATTTGATTAAAGATCTGGAAGAAAATTCCTTGAGTTCCTTCTGCATTTGCTAATGATTGTACATCATCAAGAATTAACAAATCAATTTCTAAAAATGAATCAATAAACTCTTGTCTCTTATTCTGTTGAGAATAAAATATAAATTGTTGTTTAAATGTTTCTGCAGGAACGTATTTGATCTTCCAAGACGGATTCTTCTCCATCAAAGCATGTCCGACAGCTTGTGAAATGTGAGTTTTACCTAATCCAACTGGAGAATAAACAAACATTGGATTGTGACTTACTCCAGGATTATTTACAATTTCGTAGCTTACACTAGCTAGGAATTCGTTGTAACCGCATACAAGATAATTATTGAATGTGTACTTGGGATTTAGATTGTTTAAGAATTTATCTTTGTTAACTGTTTTATCAATTTTAATAAAGTTAACAATCGGTTCATTCTGATCATCCAAAAGAGGTTTTGACTCTTCAACAACTGTTGGTGATTGTAGAAGTGATGAGTTTACTTCGATTTCGATTTGATTGATTGTTGTGTAGAGTTTTTGTGTGATTTCTAGGAGCTTTGTGTAGTGAACGATTATTTTCTCTTTATGGTATGCCGTCGGAGTTGCAATTATTAACCTCTTACCTTGATTAGAAATTGTAACAAAGTCGAGCGATGAGAATAAAGCAGCATAGTCGTTTGCTGGAAATGTTGATTTGAATAGTTCTTTGGCTTGAAGCCATTTTTCTTTTAGTGCTGACATTGGATTGAGAAGTGTTAAATTAATTATCAGCCGATGTCCTTGAAAAAAAGACCACAAAAACAATACCCCTCTTTTCTATCAGCCACAATAGAATACTGGTATATTATTAGTATTAGTCCTAGAATTAGAAGTCTTTTTTTAAAAAACAGCGGTAATTAAGTATGTAATATATTGTATACAAAACTATATTTCTTTGTCAATGACATAAATTTTGACGAGTAAGTTAATATTGTTAAACACTTGTAAACACAAAATATTTGTTAAAAGTAATCATAAAAAATTATGTTCCAAAAGAAAAAAAATAGACCAAAAAGATTTAATTTTGGTTTTTTGAGAAGTTTATAGCTAACCCATAACACAACTGGACAATTAATTTTAATCAACTATACTGTCTTAAATTTATGAGATATAGTAATGATTTAAGAAAAAAAGTTG
>JAYUKV010000102.1:0-10403 GCA_043764135.1 bacterium
CTAATTCACAAACTCTACGATAAATCAACCAATAAATCTAACAATTGCCGCATTGCAATTGAGATTTATTGTGATTTTATCGTGCTTATTGTTAATTAGGAAAGAGGTCTATTGAGTTAAATTCCTTCCTAATGGTGGTGGGGTAGCAGAATCAGGATTAGCGGATGGATTAGTTGGGTTAGGGTCTGGAGTAACAGGTGTTGAAGGATTGATAGGTGTTGTTGGAGCTGTCGGATCGCTTGGCTTGGTAACTGATGGGTCAGTTGGTGTTGTGGGAGAAGTTGGGGTAATTGGAGTAGGCTTTGGTACTTCAAGAGTTGGGGTTGAAGGGGTTTGGGTAGGTGGTAGTTGTGATTTTTTATCTTCTTCGGTTTTTATTGTTTCTTGAGGATTTTGTTTTGTATCTGTTCCTTGTTTAGTTATTTCTTCTTTTGGCTTTAAAATGTTTCTAAACTCTGTTTGTGTTTGTATTACGTTTTCTTCTTTAATACTCTCATCTTGAATTCTTTGACCAAAGATTGGAACAGGTACAAGGGCGTTTTGATTGCCTCTTTCAAAGGTAAAAGTATTAATTGCTGAGATAAGATTAGCTCGACCTTCTTTATTTATCGCAAGAACAGTTATACCTGTTAGTAAAGTAAGCAGAGTTAGAATTAATGATACCGACTTAAGTTGAGTAACAAATATCTTGATTCCAATTAGATTTAGCAGATTATCAACCATCTCAGATAACTTCTTAGTTGGTTCAAAAATAGAAATAGTAATTAATAAATTAAAACCTGCAAAGAAAATTATCGGATAAAAATTAAAATCATCCCATCCAGACATATTCATAAGACTAAAGTATAATACCAATGTATAAGTTATTATATGCCACAATGCCAAAAACCAAATAAATTGAGTATATCTAGCTTTCTTGCCTGATTTTTGAGTTAATTGTCCTGTTGGGACCCAGTCCATAGTTGAACCTGTTATTAAATCAAAAAGAGCGAATAAATATGCCGTATTTGCAATTACATTAGTAGAGATACATTTTATTGACCATGGAGATTTTTGCCATATTGGATGAACTATATAATTAAAACAGAAATATGGGATAAATAAAATTATTTCAAAAAACTTCAATTGCTCAGGAAAGAACATTACTGTTAATAGTACTGTAATTGGATTGAGAATTACACAAGTTGCTACATTTAGATAATAGAAGATAGCATTGATATAATTCACCTTTATAAACAACGGTATTTTAGCAAACCAAAAGTTCATATCAAATATTTGCATCAGTGTTCCCAATCCCCATCTATACTGTTGAGAAAAATAAGCATTTATTGTAGATGGAGCCATTCCCTTGGCTAATACTAATGGAAGATATTTTAAGTTCCAACCTTCTTTAAGAAGAGTAAATCCAGTATGTATATCTTCAGAATGTTCTAATGGATATACTCCACCCATGCTGGCTGTTGCTGCTCTTTTGTATATTGCATTGGTCCCAACACACATTGCACCATTAAAAGCATCTCTGGCAGGTTGAATAGAACGATAAAAGAATTCTTCCTTAGCGGTTGATCCCTGTTCTATATCGTTAGAATTCTTGGTCAGGTGAAAGTATTGTGGGGTTTGTAATAGACCTAGCTTAGGATCATGTTCAAAGTATGGCATTGTTTCCAACAAAAAGTCATGTCTAGGACAAAAATCAGCATCAAAAATTACAAAATAATCACCTTTAGTAACACTAAATGCATATCTGATGTTACCAGCTTTTTTTAATTCGCCAGGTTTTGGCCTGTGAATATATCTAAAGTTGTATTTATTAGCTAAATTCATTACTTCTTTGTCACCTTTATCATCTAATACATGAACATATAAATCTCCATACCATTCAAGTTTAGAAACATATTTATATGCATTTTCTAAAACATCAATCTCCTCACCGCACGTTGCCAAAAAAATATCAACAGAAGGAAAAGGTTTATCTTCCTTGTTCTTGTAATAAGTATTGATAAGTTTGGTATGCGAAGCTTGATTAAATGATTTTTTAAAAAAAGCAGTAATGTAAGTAACAAATGTAAAAATTACAAAAATAATAATACTAAGAAAAAAAGGATATCGATCTTTATCTGCAAGGACCCAAATTATTTGTGCATAGACAGCAAGCCCAGAAGAGATTAAGGCTAGAAGTGCATAGAGTTTGAATTCGCCATTTCCATATATATATTTTTCAATGTTTGTAGGTGCGGTTGGAAGTGTTGAATCTTGGCGAAAAAGTCTATAAAGCGTTTCGTTTTTAATAATGTTAGAGTGAATCTGTTTAATCATAATAAAAATTAAATTGGTAGTAGTGGGAAGATCGTTGGGTCCAGTCTATAATCAAGTGATTTTATACCTTGGATCTGAGAAGGGGATTGGTTAGTGTTAGTATAGATTACTCCTAGGATACTAGGGATTGATTGAGAATTAAAAAGATTAATAAACTCATTTGTATATATTTTATTCTCTACTGCATTTTCAATTGCAAAATCAGATATGTAGATAAAGCGTTTAATATTTTTTACGTTTTTAAGTTTGTCTTGGATAATTTTTGTTGCTTCTCGTTTGTAGTTGTTAGTTTTTGGTAAAGTTTTTTCTGGTATTTGTATATTTAAACCGAGAATATCAACATAGTCATCACCTGGGTAATATAGTTCAGTGTTTTTATTCCCATAAGCTGTCCATACAAAGATTACATTGTTTGCTACTTGTTTGCATTTTTCTTGCCAGTGTTTAAAAGCATCTTTATACAAGTTGTAGTTATTTGTTGCCCATGAATATCTTGAAGCCCCTCCAAAATCAGCACCTTCTCCCCAGTTTACTAACGTTAACTCGTTGTACTGTTTTATTTTCTTACAAGTATTTGTAATATGTTTGTCATAGCCACCAGTTACTACTTTTGCAAGGTAATCATCGTTTGATAGTAATGTTTCGTAGCCCCATGGTTCGATAGTTAGGTACGGGTGTCGTTTGGATTTTATAATTGTCTCTAGTTTCTTTTCTAAATCTTTTTGTTCCAAAGTATAATCCCAAGAATGAAATATCTGAGTAAAAGTTAAGTTTTTATTATCAGCATAGTCATTATTGGGGTCAAATATACCGATGTTAAATTTTGTTAATTTAAGTTGTGGAAGTTTTTCTAGAGATTTAGAAGCGTTAACTGTAAAAAAAGCTTTATTCTTTGAAACCTCAATAACTTTAGTTACTACAGGGTATGTAAAATATGTTAATAATGCTAAAGCTACAATTACTCTAATATTAAGCCTTATCAAAAATAAGACTTGTTTTACAGTTTTGTTATATAGTTTTGTTAAAAATGAATGCATAAACTAGCAGTTTTGTACTTGTAATATGACTTTTTCGAATATTGACAAAAGCTTAGAGGATTTTATTGTTTGTCAGGTCTTTAAGTGATATATTGAACTGATTTAGTTCTAAGTGTTAAGGTAAGTATTATCTCAAAATAATTTCAATGTCAAGGATTGTTTAACAGGTCCAGACTATTGAATTAATTGCATACCTAACATATTTTTATTATAAAAAAAATAAAGTAGGATAAAATTAGAAAAAAAACAATCGCATGAATCGAATGTTATTTCTGTGATATATTATAATGCATGTTAAGTCTCACAGAGGTCTAGTAAACTAAAACAACAAATGAGCCAGAGCAATTTTTTTTTGACATGATTCGTTGAGTGATTGGATAGAGATTAGAATGTCTTGAATTCTTTTAGCGTAGATTGGATTGAGATTATCTGTATATAAGGTTTCCAGATTGAACTTTAATAACCATAAATAATTAACCAAATCTTCTCTTTCGGTTTTTGCTAAATCACCTAAATCTTCTAGGTCTAGAGAGGATGAAACAAGTTTTTTTACTGCTTCTGTAGGTTGTAAAAATGTAGATTTGAGATTTTCAATATAGTCTTTGTCAAGTAGAGTTAGAACCGTTTGGATAGGAATGTAAATAGTGTCAACTCTTGATTTGATTGTTTTTAGTAATCTAAATTCATTTGGTTTTGAAATAAAAATCCTTAGATTAGCAGGCGGTTCTTCAAGAAACTTCAGTATTGATTGTTGGAAATTAACAGATAAAGATTCAAGATTACCTAGATAGATATTGGTAAGAGTTGGGTAATTAATTTCAAGATTTGCCATATCGTCTTTAAAATCAGCTTTTGAACTATAGTCTGATATTATCCATCGACCCTCATACTTAGACTTTAAGTAATCTATCAAAAGACTTTCAGATACATTGGTTAGGGTAATTAAGAGCTGAGGTTTCATATTAAATCAAGAATTGTTAAATATTCTTTATTTGACAAGTCAAAAATGAATAATCAATAATGTAATATATTATGAACGTCTGGTATAACACATATAGACCACAAAAATTTGAAGAAGTGATAGGTCAAGACTTAACTGTTACCGTATTAACAAATGCAATAAAAACAAATAGAATTAAGAATGGATATTTACTATCAGGATCGCGAGGGGTTGGAAAGACTACTTTAGCTAGAATATTTGCTAATCAATTAAACGGAGTCGATCAGAATCCGGAGGCTAAGATTGATATTTTTGAGATGGATGCGGCTTCTAATACTTCTGTAGATGATATTAGATTGTTAATAGAAAATGCTTCAACACCGCCAATGGTTGGAAAATATAAAATATTTATTATTGATGAAGTACACATGCTTTCTAAATCTGCGATGAATGCTTTGTTAAAGATACTTGAAGAACCGCCTGTTTATTTGTTGTTTATTTTTGCAACTACGAATCCTGAGAAAATTTTACCTACTGTTCTCTCTAGACTTATAAAATTAGATTTAATTGACCATACAATTGAAGATCTAGTAAAAAATATGGAGTCTATAGCAAAAAAAGAAGGAATGATTATCGATCAAGACGCGCTATTGTTGATTGCAAAGAAGGCAAACGGCGGACAGAGAGATGCGATAAATTATTTACAGACTGTATATGAATACGGCTTAGAAAAATATACTCAAAAAGAAATTTCACAAATCTTGGGAGTAATGCCTGTTGAGATAATAAATGCATTTATATATGTTGTTAAGGGAGAGAATGTAAGTATTGAATTTAAGAAACAATTAATCTCTAACATAAACAAATTACAGATTTCTCCAATAGAATCTATCAATCAATTGTTAGAGTCAATTCTGGATTCGCATTTTAATGGAGATGAAACTAATTCTGACTTGATTCCTGTTTTGGGAAATTATATTAATTCTAATTTACCTATAAGCTCAATGGTAGAAGTAATTGCATATATTGACTATAACTACCCCAAAAAAATCAAATTAAACCAACCAACCTTGAATTTAATTGAAAGTCTTAATGCCAAACCACTAGAAAAAAAAACAGATAATATAGAACAGCTAAAACCTATTGTTCAGGTGGATGTTCAAGCTGCGGTTCAAGCTGATATTCAAGAGAAACCTGAAGAAGTGCAGACATCAGATTTAATACCTCAAGAAGAAGAGGTCCTTGATGTATTTGATTACAATGAAGAAGATTTTGAAAACTATTCAGAACTTGATACAGAAATTCCCAACCATGATCTGGTTGAAACAAATATACAAAAACCAGAATTAGAAAAACCAGATTTGTTAGAAACTGAAAAGCCTGATGCTACTAATGACACAGTTGTAAAAGAAGACGATCAAAGAGATCAAGAAAAACCCACAGACCTAGATAAATATAATAAAATCATAGCCAACCTTTCAAAAGATAAAAAAGCCAATACAGCTTTAATTACTATGGTTAAATATCTATCAATTGCAGAATTAGATAATAAATTAACGTTAATAAACTCAAATCCACAATTAAACGAAGTGATTACGGAAGAGATGATTGTATTTCTTAATGATAAGTTTGATAATTTATTAGGAGGCAAGCATGATCTGTATTTTAATATTGTTAAGAAAAAAGAACCTGCAACTCAAATTAATGCTATAAATTGTGATACAAAAAGCGAACATTTTTATAAAGTCTATGGATCTAGACCAGAAAATGTTCCAGAAAGTGTAGAAGTGATTAAATCAATAAAAGATCCAATCAAAAAAGAAAATACATCCATTCAAGATGATGAAGTACAAATCACAGATTTATTTGATATTTAAAGAATTATATACTATACTGTTTTTGTTTTATGAGTAAATACATACTAGTTACAGGAGGCTGTGGATATATTGGTGGTATGACAGCGATCTCACTGGCTGAACAAGGATTTCAAGTTGTTGTCCTAGATAAAAAAATTAAACCTTTAAACTATTCTGAAAATATTCAGTATATTCAAGCGGATCTGAGAGAGGTTCATACCCTTGACCTACTAAATAACTTTGAATTTGAAGCAGTGTTACACTTTGCTGCATTTATTGAAGTGGGGATAAGTATTAATGATCCTATTAGTTTTTATCAAAACAATGTTGCAGGAACCATAAATCTCTTATCATATATGGAAACAAGAGGGGTTAAAAATATTGTATTCTCCTCTACCGCAGCATCATATGGCAATCCACCAAAAGAGTTTGATATGAAACCACTGACAGAAGACTTTATCCCTTCTCCCATAAATCCATATGGATCTTCAAAAGTAATTGTAGAAAAACTATTACTAGAACTTCAAACACTTGATAAAGTCAATCCAGTTATATTCCGTTATTTTAACGCTTCAGGTGCTGATATGATGTCTAGGCATGGAGAAGAGCATGACCCAGAGACACATTTAATTCCAATTATTTTTCATGCAGCTATGGGGAATAGAGAATCGATTAAGATTTATGGTACTGATTATCCTACTTTAGATGGGACTTGCATAAGAGACTTTATACATGTTCAGGATTTGGCAGATGCGCATGTAATAGCAGTCAAAAGATTACTTGCAGGTGAAAGATTTGAAAGTCCGATATTTAATCTTGGTAATGGTTATGGATATTCTGTTAAAGAAGTAATTAATACAGTTAAACAAGTAACAGGATTGCAGTTTGTAGTTGAGACAGCTCCAAGAAGGGAGGGCGATCCAGCTTTTTTAGTTGCAGATAATTCTAAAGCGACGAGTGTATTCCAATTTACTCCTAAATATTCAAGTTTAGAAAATATAATTAAGTCTCATTATGATTTTATAATTCATAAAGTAGATCAAAAACCTTCTGATTTAATGGCGGTTGAGAATTTTTCATTTCAAGATGAAGATTTAGAAGAGTTTGAAGATAACAACTAAATTTAAAAAATTAGACCTTTTGCATAATTAATAATAAGCATGATAATTCTACAAAATTCTCAAATACAACAAGGGTATTGTTAGAATTTTGAATAGAATTATCATAGAGTTTACGAATTATGCAAGAGGTCTATCACTATAATCAAAAAAATATTACCAACTTATTTCAAGTTGGTAATTGTTGTATCTATCAATCAATCTTCACGATTGCATTGATTGAGATATGTCTCAAGTAGATTATCAGAAGGTCTGTGCGGCTCAATTCTATAAGCTGGTCTATTAAGTTGTGCTTCAGGATTTACCCAGTGGCATATAAATTGATTTCTCATACTCTTATATACAGGATCATTACTATTTACATCATCCCAAAGCGGGTGTGGAGGTACTTTATCAAGGAATTCATGCCAGGCTTTCTTAGGGTCCAGTCCAAGTCTGCCACAAGTAGTTGGGACTATAAAAGCAGATACATATTCTTTACCATAAGTATCAGTAGTTCTCCATTCAACTGATTCGATATTATCATCACAGTTTTTGACTGGGTTAAATACGATATCTCGATGTCTGAAAACTTTTGAAGTAAGTGACTTCAGATCACTTCTTAATTCTTGATTTTTAACAACAGCATTAACTCCAGCACCGAGACCAACAAGCACAATAACTAAGAAAACAAACTTTTTCACTTTTTTAAACCTTTCTTGGATTAACTTAGTTTACTTTAGCATCTATCTAATATTTTTGCAAATAGTATTAATTTTTTAGGTTTAATCTTGTCTTATAAGATAATAAATATACCCTTTGCAGGGTATTCGAATTGTCTATATAGTGTCTGTTTTTGAGATTTGAAATTTTATATAAATAATATTCAGCTCTCAAATGTCTGATTGTCTTTGGTGGTTAAAAGTCTAGGGGTTAAAAAAGTCTGTGCGAAAAAAACTATTGAATTACTGTGGTTGAGTTAGAATTGCTAAAATTGTTATCAAGTCGAACAGTAGCACCTCCTTCTGCCTTAATATTTGAACTGCTTTTCAAATCAATGCCATTATTGATCGTTACGCTCTTATCTGCCCTGTTGTTATACCCATAAGTTGCTTGATTTACATTTGCAACTGAGCTTGAAACTCCGCGATTATTGACTTCTACATTCGTTTTTTTGCCTGTAGCGTCAACATTAGTTTCGATAACAATTTTTGCGGTGTTTGAAACTCTTGCGCTCTTGTTAGAGCTTTGCTTGTTACTACGTGCTAAGTTTGTTTGGTCAATGACAAAATTAGAAGATGCTCCACCTGAGTTGAATCCTGTTACTAGAGCACCTTTCTTAGCCTTGACAGTGTTATTAACTGAAGAGTTAGTGGTGGAGTTAGTGCTTACATTGTTTCCTTTGGTTAAGGGTGAGGCAACTGCCAAACCCGCGATAGAAAATGAAAAAGCAATTCCTGCGATAACGTTAGTAACGGAAGAGATGATCTATGAAATCTTCATAGCTTGAACCTGTGGTAGTATGAACAGAGGTAATAAGAGAACATTTGCGAAATCTCTTATACTGCAATGCTAAAAAAACAAAGTATCTTTGTCAAATATGTAAAGTTTTATCTAAAATAATTATCTAAATTATATAGATAATTTAATGATTTTAAACTAAATTAAAAACTATTTCCATTTATTTTTTTATAATATTAGCCAATCCTTTGATAATTAATTAGTATTAATCTCTTGTTACTTTTGATACCAAAAGATAACCAAAAGTACTTCTTTTTTTTCTTTCACTTCCTAGTAATAGATAACGGTTAATTTTTAAATTTCGAAAACTCGCTGTGCTCAAACAGTTCGAAATTTTGTAAAAATTAACCTGCATTTCTACATTTGCAGGACGGTCGTTACAGAAGGAAAGAAGCAAAAAAGGGGAGAGCGAATAAATTGTTTTGAGAGCTTGAGAAAGTTTAAATTATTAAAAAAATTTAACCAAATAAAACATTTATCAAATGCTTTATTTGACTTTTTAACAATGGTTTAATGATTCCGTCACTTTTCATCTCTATTCTGCAAATTATTTATTAAAAGCAATTATCACACCTATTTTGATATTTATTTGTTTTATCATTTCTAAACTAATGAATAATCAAGTTTTGTTAGAAAATTGTGGTAAATTAATAAACAGATAAAAATAAATAAAGAGCTAGTTTAATAGCTCTTTATTCACACCTTCTAAATAGAAACAATATCCTTTTTTTGATTTTAACTCCCAAATTGATGGTGGTTGTTTTTTAATATATATAGAATATCTATTTATTAGATCATTTTTTTTATATTCTAGACTAGACTCGAAACCATTAATTTTAAAGTTTGACTGTGTCCAATCAAAATCCTTATACTCGTTAAAGAATGTGTTTAGTTTTGATTTGAATTCATTTCCATAGTCCCAATCATCAGGACTTCTACATTGAAAGAAATCAAGATTATCTTTGTTCTTTTCTTTCAAGGAATTAATAAACATTTTAGATATTAATTCTGGACTGTTAAACCTCTCAATTCTTAAGTCATTATTATACATATATGTTAGCGGTATTATCATAATAATAAACAATAGTAATATTAATACACCTAAGAAAATTAAGAAAGTTTTAAAAAAAAGTTTTATCATATTATTGTCCAACATTACATTTATATCTTTATGTTAAAATTATTCCAACATCTAGTCTCCATGGATCTATTCTCCACACATCTTTGGTAGATGCGAGAGGGTTGATATAATGACAAATAAATTGATTATACATAGACCAATATCTTGAATCATTATAAGTTTTAGACCAATATTGGCTTTTTGGAGTTTTAGATACAAACTCTTCCCAAGCCCACCAAGAATGTTTAGAAGCGGTCTTAATTGCGTTAATACCATTAGAATCTAGATACCCTCCTCCTACAAATCCAGGAATTGAAATATTTCCAGCTGTTCTGCCACACCATGTTGGTTCTACAGTTGCTGATACACGGTTTAAAGTGTAAACATTACTTGCTAACCACTTCACTGATTTAATGATACTCCCACACCACACTGGATCAGCAGTAACAGGAAATTCAGCACCCTCAAAATTAATATATTGAACAATTAACCTATCTTCTACTTCATAATAAGTTT
>JAYUKV010000103.1:0-2997 GCA_043764135.1 bacterium
TAATTTAATTTTATTTATTAGGATATTAAAGAAATTAATCATGCTATCATTTTAAATCAATAGTAAAATTTAAAATTGCACTTTGGATTTGAACTTAAGCATTGTAAAATAAATAAACTCGATTAATATTTCCATATCAATCGAGTTAATAAAATTAAAAACAATTACAGTCTAACTTATTGAAACAAACTATAGTAACTATTCTTAAACCACCTTCCTTCCAGAGAAGTGTAGTAATCAGAATTACCATTGCTTGTGATTACCGAACCATTAGTTATAACTGCTTGGTTGTATGCACTCCAAATGGCATCAAGTTCAAGAGTACAGCTGTCTAATCCAGACAGTGAATAAGTTCCGTTTAACTCAATAAAGTTAAGTTGGTTTACCCCTTCGATCTGGAAAGATGTGCCACCATTATTTAACTTGTGTACATGACAAGTTGCGGAATAATCTACCTCATTATCGTCATCAGCAATGTTGGTTGAAATATTAAGTGAACTGGCATTTTTACCTAGCAAGTCAGCGATAGTGCTAAGCTTAGCTTGTAATTCAGACATAACCACACCTATTTTTAAAAGATCAATTAAAACCTTAACATATATCATTAACTTTGACAAATTATGCCCTTTGTGTAAATCTTAGATTATTATGATCGCAACATATCAAGCCAAAAGAAAGCAGAGAGTTAGAAAAACAGGCTTTCGCGCTAGAATGAAGACCAAATCAGGTCAAAACGTATTAAAGAACAGAAGACTAAAAGGTAGATGGTCACTAGCAGTTTCATCTAAGAGATATTAATATTTATGAAAGGAGTTAAGGGTGATAAGTTAATCCGCAAAGTCCTCAACTCAAAGAAAAAACTAAGATCAACCGGCTTTACTGTAGGTTGTCTTGCTACAGATGATATTGAAAAAAGAGCACTAGTTGTAATTTCAAAAAAAATTTTTAAAAAAGCTAACAAACGTAATAAACTACGTCGAAGAATAAAAGCAGTTTTAATCAAAAACCAAGAATTAGTGTTTAAGAATTATAATATTATCTGTATCCAAGTCTTTAGTAAGGAACTTTTGTTAATAGAGTATAAAGAGCTTGAGAAAAGAATTCTTGACATTTTTTACAAAATTATCACATAATCGAATTATAAAGAAGCTTTAAAATCCAAGTATATATGTAATATGTTTATATATATGTAAAGGTTATGCCGAGGTAGCTCAGTGGTAGAGCAGTGGCCTGAAGAGCCTCGTGTCGGGAGTTCAATTCTCCCCCTCGGCACCACAAGCTTTTTTTAGACAAAAGATTTTTGTAAAACTTGATAGATATTGATTAGTATTGTATAATATTAGTTATAAATTAGTAATTATTTGATTTTAAAAGATTGTTTACCGTGCAACAATGCGACTAAACCATGTTTTAAGCTCAATAAAAAAATACAATTCTCTTTTTATTTTTATTTTCCAGACTCGTTTACACCAATTAGATTATTATTTTTGTGTTTTATTCTGATTTCTAATAATACTTTTCAACTTATTCAACCTTAGACTCCTTTATGATTTTTACATTTAGCCAAACCTTAAAGGTTGATACTAATTACAAAAAATTTAAATTACTCTGATTCTTTAACAATATTGTTTGAAACGTTTTATTATGAATTACTTTTTAATACAATTTATTCTTTAGGATTAAACACTTTAAACCGCTGGCAAATGAAAATAAAAAGATAATTATTATTACTTTTTATTTAGTTATAGGTTTTGTACCTATACAAACAATAATTATAAAAATATGTATAACAACAACAGAGGTAGTTCCCAAGGTGGGAATAGACCTAGAAGACAGTTTGGAAAACCAACTTCATTCCAAACCCCAGATCATAAGAGATCAACAGCAGTTGCATCTGACAAAGCAAAGTTCATCTTCCAAAAAGAAGTATCAGAAGGTTACCCTCAAACAAAAAAAACAAGAGCTCCTAAGATTACTGAATCTACTTTTAAAACAGGCAATATAAATCTTTCTAACCCTCATATTAACCCTAACTTGTTTAAAGCTCCGATGATGAAGACAAGTTCTCCAGAATTTTTCCCACAAGGTCCAGATGTTAAGGTAATGCCAATTGGTGGTGCATCAGAAGTAGGTATGAACTTATCTGCTATCGAATGTGGAGATGATATTATCGTTATTGATACTGGATTCGGATTTGGAGGAGGTAGTAAATATCCTGGTGTAGATAATATTTTACCAGATGTAACTTACTTGGAACAAAACAAACATAAGATTAGAGGATTGATTTACACTCACGCCCATTTAGACCATATTGGAGGAGCGCCTTACATAATTCCAAAGTTAGGGAAGAACTTACAGATTTATGGAATGCCACTTACACTAGCATTACTTAAGAATAGATTAGCTGAATTCCAATTAGATGGTGAATTAATGGCCAAAGTGATTGACCCTTCAAAATCTATCAAGCTAGGTGTATTTGAAATTCATTTCTTTAGATTAAACCACTCTATTCCTGACTGTGTAGGATTATTTATTAAAACTCCAAAAGGAAATATAGTATATGCTACAGATTGGAAGTTTGATAATACTCCATTTGATGGAATGTTATCTGACTATGCTAAACTTGGAGATTTTGGTAGAGAAGGTGTAAGACTTGTTTTAACTGACTCTCTTGGAATACTTAAGCCAGGTTACCAAATCTCTGAAAGAGTAATTGGTGACTCAATCGTAAGTATTATCCAAAAATGTACTGACAGAGTTATAGTTACTGCATTTTCAACTACTGTTTCAAGATTACAATTTACAGTGGATGCTTGTGTTAAGACTAATCGTAAACTAGCTTTAATGGGTAGATCAATGATCAAGAACTTTAAGACTTGTTACGATATGGGATATATAAAAGTTCCTGCAGGTTTAGTAATGGAGCTTAGTGAAGTACAAAAACTTCCAACACACCAACAATGTATCCTAATGACAGGATCTCAAGGTGAAGACAAA
>JAYUKV010000104.1:0-10262 GCA_043764135.1 bacterium
CACAACTTTTTTTCTTAAATCATTACTATATCTCATAAATTTAAGACAGTATAGTTTATTAAAATTAATTGTCCAGTTGTGTTATGGGTTAGCTATAAAATACAATTAAAATAAGTTTTACAATTCTGATTAAACTGATTTATAACTTGATTTTTAAATAGAGTTATGTTATAAAATAAAGACTCACTTTTGTAGGTTACTATGAAATTTAAAAAGTCCAGAATCGGTATAGTTGTTTTTATCGGTTCTTTGATTGCGCTAGCAACTGGATGCCAACAAGTATCTGATTCTGTTGATAAGGGTAAACAACTTGCAGCGGATAATATTGAACTATCTTGTGTAAATGGAGCAGATAAAGCTCCAATGTCAGTTGGTCAGTTCGATAAGAATGCTTTTAGTGGATCTGTAATGATGAAATTGGTTCTAAAAAGAGATTTTTCAAAAACTGCTATTTTAGAAGCAGTTCAAGAATCTGCCACCAATCATCCTGTTATTTGTACAGGAAAGGGGGATTATACTTCATTACAAATTAGTATCAAAGAAGGAAAAGACGGTTTAACTCAATCAGCTCTCAAAGCCTATGCTGATCATATGAAGTTTACACTTCCTATGGAAGTTGCTAAAATAAGTAAGAAAGGTTCAGGTCCTGAGAGTGGGAGTTATGTTATTGAAGGTATTAAGACTGCCGATCCTACAATTCCAACCGAACCAAAGGTTAAACCACCAATTCAACCTTCTCCATCTGCCGGAACTCAAGTAAATCAAAATATTGATAAGAACTAGTTATTCGAACCCACAATTTATATTGTGGGTAATTTTACTTGCAAAGATTAATATCTAAGGATAAAATATTGCTATGTTAGCACTAAAAGGAAAAGGAAATTGGTTGATATTATTAATTCTTGTGATAAATTTAATATTTTGGATTACTTCAAAACAATATTTTCAAGATAGTTTTAGTTCTCCTTTTAAATATTTGGCTAAAATTGCATCATTAACAGGTACTTTGATGATGTCTATTACTCTTTTATTATCAACTAAAACTAGCTTCTTGGAGTATTTATTTGGTGGTTTAGATAAAGTTTACAAATCTCATCATACATATGGGAGATGGGCGTTTACACTTCTTGTTTTACATCCAATATTTTTGTCTTTTGTTAGATTGCCTAATGTCCTGGGGGTGTTTGAGTATTTTATTCCTTCTTTTGAAGATAATTATTATATAGGTCATGGATTAGGTCTAATAACGCTATTGTTATTCTTTGTGTTGATATATCTTACAATTTCAAAAACAATCAATTATGAATTGTGGTTAAAAACCCACAGTATGTTTGGTCTAGTCTATTTATTAGGTATAGTTCATATATTATTGGTTAGTGCTGATATCTATAAATATCAATTATTTGGAATTTGGTATTATTTTTGGTTATTAGTCGGAGTTGTCTCATATTTGTGGATTGCAGTATTTTATAATTTTTTTGGTAAAAAATATAAATATAAAATTACTAATAAAGAAGTCATAGGAAATGTTACAGAGTTTACATTTACACCTTTAAAAAACGCAATCAAGCATAAGCCTGGTCAATTTTTATATACAAGATTCTTAAGTGATGGACTTAAAGATGAGGTTCACCCTTACTCAATAGCATCATATTCTGAAGATGGGAATATAAAAATGGGTATAAAGGCTTTGGGAGATCATACCAAATTAGTTCAAGATTGCGGTGTTGGTCTTGAGGTTGAGTTTACAGGTCCTTTTGGTGGTTTGTCTGAAAAGGTTATGTTAAATAATGATAAAAAAGTAGTATTGATAGGTGGTGGAATTGGAATAACGCCTATGATTTCAATCTGGGAATATATATTAAAGCATAAACATAAACAAGCACAATTAATATATGTAGCTTCGTTTAAGGAAGAAGCAAGCTTTGATGATGATTTTATAAAACTTAATTCTAATTATGGGTTGGGTAATAATGATTATTGGCTGTACTTAGATGGAAAAAAAGATTTTTTTAATGTTGAGAAGTTAAAAAATAAAATTATAACTTTAGAAAATACAGTATTTTTATTATGTGGTCCTAAAGCAATGACAAACTCGATAATAAAAGTATTAAAGGAAGAAGGGGTTTCTAATGCGAACATTGTTCTCGAAGATTTTGATTTTGGTATTGGTAAGAATAATTGGTTTGTTCATATTAAAGAATTGTTTGTTTAAAATAATTCTTACAATAAGTACTAAAATAAGCACCTACAATTAAATTTGTAGGTGCTAATTTATTTGAGTTAAATATTATCCTTTAACGATCTGCAGTTAAAGATACTAAATACCAATTATTAAATTCCTTTTAAGATTTCTATATTTTTCGGATCAGTGATTGGTCCAATCAGCTCTAGTTCTTTATCAGGTATAATTCCAGTTTTATTTATTTTATATCCGCTAGGTGAGGTCCATTCAGCAATTGTTAACTTGATTACATCACCATTATCAAGATCTATTAATTGCTGCACTACTCCTTTTCCATAAGTTTTTTTACCTATAAGGATAGCATTTGCTTTTTCTTTTAATGAGATCATCGAAATTTCAGAAGCAGAAGCTGTATTTTCATCCCCAACAATAATTAATTTTTTGTTGGTAAATAAAGGTTCTCTCTTTGTGTAAAGTTTTTTATCTCCTTCTTTTAGAATTTCAGATACTGCATGTGTATTTCTTGGTGTAAATGCTCCAATAAGATCTACAGCAGATTCCAATGAACCTCCTCCATTTGATCGGAGATCAATTACTATTTTTTTGATATTAGGATTGGTTTGAATAGACTTAGTTTTTTGATTAAACTCTTCATAAAGATTCATTGTAAATGATGAAATAGAGATATAGGCAGTGTCATCGGTAATAGTTAACTCAACTGTAGGAATCTCAACTTTTCTTCTTGTAATATCTTTTTCGTATATATTATCTCCGCTTTTAATCTTTAATTTTACTGTTGTGTTTTCTTCACCTCTAATAATTTTACTTATTTCATCTGTTTTTTTATTGTCTGTTGATGTATCGTTAACAGCTAATATTAGATCTCTCTCTTTAAGTCCTGCAGCTTTTGCAGGTGTTGATTCAAAGACTTTTGTGATAATTATATTAGTCTTAGACTCATCTACATTAAATTGGTCTATTGCAATACCAACACCAGAATAAGTATTGTTGACACTATTGATAAACTTATCATATTCAGGTTTGGTAAAATATACTGAGTATTCATCTTTTAACGATTTAACGGCATCATTACAGTTATTATATTCTTGATCTTTTGGTAAATTGTAAATTGATTTTTTTTCTATATAGAAAATACATTGATCAGCCTTTGTGCCAAGAGTTGGTTTGCTAAAGATGTTAGTTTTACTAATAACAAATGATGCTATAACTAATAAAGCAACAGTAATTAGTACAAATAAAGTTGTGATTAGAATTACCAGATTTTTTGAATTTTTATAGGAATTAGAGTTGTTTGTTTCCATATATATAATTATTTATAATTCAAAGAATGGTCTCATAACTAAATTTGGTCAAATATTGTTAAGAACCTGTTTAATTAATCGAGCGAAACTTGATACATCTAAAGAAAAACGAAGAATTCCGGGGACGCCGATAATTCCGTTTTTCTAAGATTTAATCAGTTTCTTCACGATTAATTAAACAGGTTCTAAGTAGTTAATTTAAAAATACTATCCATAATTTGCCATGTTCCTATTTATTGAAAAAATAAATGGCTTATTAGTAGGGTTGAATTACCATTTAAGGTTTAAATACATATATATTTCATTTTCAGATTGTCCATTGTATTTTAAACCATTTGGAAGAACACCAAACTCAATAAATCCAAATTTCTTATAAAGATTTTGAGCTATTTCATTCGATTCAAAAACTGTAAGTTTGATGATTTCATAGTTTTCTTCTTTAGCCTTGTTAATTGCTTTTTCAAGTAATTTTGTGCCAATATTTTGCCCTCTGAATTCACTATCAACTGACATAGATAAATTCAATCTATGTTCACCTTTATCATTTTCATGTAAAGCTTTTTGTAAACTAATAATTCCTACAATCTTATTGCTTTTAGTAGCAAATATATTAATTTCATTTCCAGATACTTTGTCAATCATTGAATTTAAGACATTTAAACATTTAGTTTTGTCTATATAATCTCCATTAAAATACATATAAGTATTTTCTTTTGATAGTTTGTTTATATATGAATATAAAGGCTCTAAATGCTTTATATTAGGTTCCGCTAATTCAATAGAATTAGAAAGATTATTTGTATTTCTTGACATATTAAAATAAGTTTGATTACTTAATTAGTACTACCCAAAAGTTAAATTTTGGACAAGTAAGTTAAGTTACCATCAATGTGGTTACATCATGATGAGGTTACATCATGATTTCAAGTCAAGTTGTTCAATTCGCTTCTCTTTCTCTTGATGAGCGTAGAAATATCGTTGAAAGTTGGAATTTAGAAAATGTTAAAAATCGTCTTAAAAAATACATGCCTGTAGATTTTGACATTCCAACTTCAATTGCCGAATATCGCCAATGGTTACTGCTCTGCTCAGCAGATAGTCGCTGGTTATTTGTTCCTAATCCAGAACTGGATGAAGTATGGCATACTCATTTACTCTTTTCCAGAGATTACAAAAATCTTTGTGAAGCACTTCTTGGAGCAGGTGGATTTATTCATCATGAACCAGAGAGCGGCGAAGAAAGAATAAGTAATGAAGAAATGGCAACAATGCGTGAAGTTTCAATCGAAATTTTAGGTAAAGTACCTTTCAGAATTGGACAGTATCTTACATCAAGTAAAGGTTGGTGCTGGACATGCGAAAGCATGTAAACCATACACAATATACCCACTCCGACTAGATTACAACTTAATTTACACCACAACCCAGACACTTGTTAAATTCAGGTGTTTATTTTTTATCTCAAAACCACCAAAAGTCTTTATTCTTTTCCATAATTTATTTTATTTCATTCTCAAACCAAGGCTTAATCATGATATTAGTAAACACACATTAAGAAGCCAAAAAAGTAACTTTTCTAGTTTACTATTGTATTGACAAACATCAATAAACTAGATATGTTTGGTATTATGAATATATCTACTTTAGCAAAAGTGCTCGGCATTTCAATAAACGAGTTACAAGAAGTAGGGCAAAAAAATAAAATCCCAGGTTTTAACAATAGAAATACCAGAGTTAGTTATAATTCTGCTGTAGACATAACTAAAGTCCTTAGACCTGACAAAGTTAACATTCTAAAAAATGACGATAAGATTTATTTGCCTGCCTCACTTACCGTGTCAGAATTTAGTGAAACAATACAAAAACCAGTTGGTTTGATTGTTAAAACACTGATGATGAATGGAATAATGGCAACAATTAATGAAAAAATTGATTATGATACTGCCACTTTAATTGCTGAAGAATTAAATGTCGAAGTACACCCAGAATCGGAGGAATTGGCAAATATGTCTTCTAGCGAAGATATGTCTTTAACCAAGACTTTTGAGATCTCAGAAACTGTTGGAAATTATGTACCAAGACCTCCTGTAGTAACTGTAATGGGTCATGTTGACCATGGTAAGACTACGCTTCTTGATACAATTAGACAAACTAACGTAGTAGCAGGTGAAGCTGGAGCGATAACACAACATATTTCATCATATCAAATTGAATATGATACTAAGTCTGTAACTAATACCAAAGCACTTGTAAGAGGTAAAAAGGGTTTTAAGATTACTTTTGTTGATACACCTGGACATGAAGCATTTACTTCTATGAGAGCAAGAGGAACTCAATTAGCTGATATAATAATTCTTATGGTTTCTGCTGTTGAAGGTCCTAAGCCGCAAACAGTTGAGGTTATAGAAAGAGCTAAGATGACTAAAACACCTGTTATTGTAGCGATTAATAAGATTGATTTGCCTAATGCAGATGTTGATAAAGTAAAACAAGAAGTAGCTGCCTTTGGAATAGTGCCAGAAGAGTGGGGTGGAGATTCTCCATTTATCGAAATTTCTGCAAAGAATAATATTAACATTGATAAACTTCTTAATCAAATTCTTTTGTTTGCTGAATTATCAGAGTTTAAGGGTCCTGTTGGAGTAGGAAGCGAGGCTGTTGTTTTGGAGTCAGTAATGGATTCTAAAGCTGGAGCTCAAGCAACTATATTGATTCTGAAAGATGAACTTAAAGTAGGAGATATTGTATCTTGTGATGGAATGCAAGGTAAAATCAAGAGAATCCTTGACTCAGAAAATAAGTCAGTGATGAAAGGAACAATTGCTGAACCAATAACAATCTACGGTTTACCTAATCTACCCAAAATAGGATCTCTCCTAAAATACCACCCTTCAGTAAAAGATGTAAATAACTATCTTGTAGCTCAGTCGTTAAAACAGGCTAAGAAGAAAGTTATCATGCACCACAAAGATTCGAATGATGAAACTTTAAATATTATAATCAAAACAGATGTGGCCGGTTCTCTTGAAGCACTAAAAGAAGCAGTTCTTAAAATCCCAACTGAGAAATCTCAAATTATAATCAAGCAAGAATCAGTCGGGCAAATCAACGAATCTGACGTAGACTATGCAGCGACTACTAACTCTACAATTTTGGCATTTCACACTTCAACAACACCGTCAGCTCTTGCTGCTTTAAAAGCAAATAAAGTTGATTTGATTGAATCAGATATTATTTATGAATTGTTAGAATGGGTAGAAGAACAACTATTGAAGAGAATCAAGCACGAAATCAGAGTAGATGTTCTTGGCCAGGCCAAAATCCTTGCTCTTTTCAAAGCTCCAAAGCCATCAATTCAAGTATTTGGTGGAGAGGTAATAAATGGTAAAATGATCAGTGGTAAATCCTTTAGAATACTAAGAGATGATCAAGAAGCTGGTAGAATTGATGTTACAGAATTACAAAAAAATAAGTCTGCAACAAACGAAGTAAATATTTCACAACAATTCGGAGTATCAGCAACTGGAAAACTAAAAGTTCAAGTTGGTGATATTCTAGAATGCATTAATGAAATAGTAATAAAATAAGAAAATAGTCACAAGACTATTTTTTTAAAATTCTTTATCACAGTAATAACAATATTTAATATTCATTAACTATTTTTCTAATTAAATGTTTAACTAATAAGATGGATAAAATTTATTTTATTGTAAAAAAACAATTCTTAACATATAATAATTGCTGATTATGATTAAAGTACCAATTTTTGACCCATCTAATATTGGAATAGGGGATAAGTTAGATTATGTTAACCATAACATAGAAAGATATTTAGAGATGACAAATTATGATACTCCTGTTGGTTACATAAACTTTATTTTACCAGGATTCATCAATGATAACCCAGATTTAAATATCACACCAATTTCGCCACATTTAGTTGATCAAGCCTTAGTTTCAGGTTTTTACGACCAAGATATAATGCTATATATTAATTACTTTGGTTCCAAAGAAGAGTTATCAGAAAGAATTCAAATGTATACTAATGACTATATTATCAAGGAAAAGAAAATCAGCCCTCAATGGAAAGTTGTTGTATTTTTTCCGATGAACAGTATTTTAGAATGTATTGGAAAAGAGAAATTTAATATGAAATACGGCCTTCAACTTGTAGGTTCTGATATTACTGCCGAGAATATAAGTAAGCATGATGACCTTGGAATTAAACATTTTAACTTAATTTTTATTGATGTAGGTACAGAGATGAAGTTACAAAAACCAGATTTAAAATTAATAAAAGAAGTAGCTGCAAAATATCCTGAATCTCAGTTTGTTATTTATGCTCTAGATTCTGACAACTTAAACCTGCCGGAAAACTGCCGAATAGTAGTTGGTAAAAATTTCTGGAATATCTACTATATTGACTAGAGTCCAAATTGAAGCTAGTTTTAAAAATATGATTTGCCTAGCAATAGAAACTAGTTGTGATGATACTTCTGTATCTATTTTAGAATTTGAAGAATCCTCATCATTTGAACACATCGTCAGTACAACCACTGTACTATCGACCATTACATCTTCTCAGATTACAACACATGCCAAGTATGGAGGTGTTATTCCAGAATTAGGAGCAAGATTGCATACAACAAACTTTCAACCAGTTTTATCAGAAGCACTGAAGATTGCATGTGAAAAAATAAATATCTCTCAAGACAATTTCTGGAGACAACTTGATCTAATTGCAGTAACCAATGAACCAGGTTTAAACTCAGCCTTAAAGGTAGGTATTGAACAAGCGAAAGCCTTACAATACTACATTAATCACAACTACAATAACAATGTCGCAATGATTAAAGTGAATCATTTAAAAGGTCATATTGCTTCTTCTTTCTTGGAGAATGGGAAGATTGTAGAATCTCCATTTCCACACTTACATCTCTTAGTAAGTGGTGGTAATACCCAAATCTTAAGGTTAGACAGTTGGCACAATTCGACTATAATTGGTAAAACCGTAGATGATGCAGTAGGAGAATGTTATGATAAAACAGCTAGAATGTTAGGCTTTAAATATCCAGGTGGGGTAAGCTTAGCTAGAACTGCTGATTTAGAAAGAGGTAATTATATCGGATTAAATAAGGCTATGGTCAAAGAATCTTTAAATACTTCGTTTAGCGGATTAAAAACGCAAGTGAGATATATTACACAATCTACACAGATAGAAGGTTTTGAATATGAACGATATCTTGAACAGTCTGAAATAGAAGATTTAATAAATTGTAATGCAGATCAATTGAATCCTAAACTTAAATTTATTAAGCAAGCATGTATTTCAATTCAAGAAGTTTGTACAGAACAATTGGTCCGAAAAATAAAAAATGCAATTGTAAGTTTAGAACCTAAGTCTCTAGGATTATCAGGTGGAGTAAGCGCCAATCTATTATTAAGACAAGAATTTTCTACCTTGGGATATAGTTTACATAAACCACACCTTAAATATACAGGTGATAACGCAGCTATGATTGGCCTAGCTGGAATTCTAGATTACTTGCTAAAAATCAAAAATTAAGCTATTATCAACATAATTAGTTGTTCTATAGGTAGATCTGGTAAAATTCATAGTTATTTGCACAAAAATAAAAGATGAATTATACTTTAACAGAATAATTACTATTAACAATTAATTATTAATATTTCTATTATGAATAATTTGAAAAAATTTTTTGCATCATTGGCACTAGTTGTGATGATGTTTGCTACACTTCCAGGATTTGTATTAACAACTTCAGCTCAGGCCAATTCTGTTAACCCATGTGACGGAGGTGCTGCAAAGCCAGTAGGCTGTGATAACTGGATAACAAGATTGTTTCCAACTTCTCAATCAGGAGTAGGAGGAATTAAGGCTTTAATCCAAACAATAGGAAACTTAGCAGTTACAATCCTAGCTTCTATTTCAGTACTATATTTACTATTGAGTGCTTACAAGATGATAAGTGATAGTGGAGATGGTAAAGGATGGAAAGACGGACTTGCAGGTGTTAAATATGCGATACTAGGATTAGTAGTTGCACTTCTAGCATTTGGTATAGTAAGTTTTATAGTCGGCTTTGTTAAATAAATATGAAATCCCTTTGGGGTTTTTTAATTTGTAATAAATTTTATTACTAATTTTTTTTCCTTGATAATTTAAATAATAAGAAATATAATACATATTATGAATTCTATAATAATTCTATTAACATCTGTCTTTTTAATTTTCATATTCCTATTAATAATTTTCTTCATTATTTTAACTATTCACCAATTATTTTCTATGAAGAAAAATAGAATTTTTTTTCACCCAACTAACCAAGAGGTTTTAGAAGTACACATACCGTTTATAATAGATAAGTATAATTTGGAAACAAACAAATTAAATTTTATCGAAATAGGCGCTGGTGATTGTAATGTAATTAGCAAAATAAGTGATCAGTATACCTGGAAGTCATTAATTGCACTAGAGGTTGAATTATTTGCTTTTTTATGGGGAAAATTAAGATTATTTATTACAAACAAGAATCATTTAATTACTCTAAAAAGAGTTGACTGTATTGATTATAATTATGAAGAAAATTCTTTAATTTACTGTTATATGGGTAGAGAAATAATGAAAACTATGTATATAACTCACCTTTCGCAACCAACTTTACAACAAACCAAAACCTCCCAATAATAGTTCATGATTTTGGATAAACCAACTTTAGATCTCTACTCTGATT
>JAYUKV010000105.1:0-10030 GCA_043764135.1 bacterium
ATTCATGAAGCTAGTATTAGAATATTCATCCACGATTACAACAAAAAAATAGCACTAAAACTTAATTATAAGTTTTAGGTGCTATTTGAGGAACGACCAAGAGTTGTGAATTAAAAATTTACATAATTGACAAATTTATAAATATATTAAATGAACTATTTATTACTGTTGCGTAACAGATTAAAAAGCAAAAATCTCAATTTACTTGAGAATTTTAGTTTTTATCTGCTGCGATAATTGTAACTGTTAAGATTGGTAGTTAAATACTACCGCACTATTTCGCAAGGAAGTTATTGTATGAGTGAGAAACAACGAATTGATCCCGTAACAGGCAAAATTCAGGTACTAAGCGACAGCTGGTTTGATGCTCAGTGGATTGATAAAGATCCTGATCAGCCCGAAAGAGTAAACCCAGAAACAGGGGTAGTGGAAGTTGAAAATTATGGAATTTTCGGCAGTTCTTGGACTCCAAAGGATGAAGAAAACCCAACTCGAATCAATCCAGAAACAGGGGTAGTGGAAGTTGAAAATTATGGAATTTTCGGCAGTTCTTGGACTCCAAAGGATGAAGAAAACCCAACTCGAGTTAATCCTGAGACAGGTGAGATTGAATCATTGAGCTATGGAGTTCTTGGATCAAGCTGGTCTAGTACTGATGGAGATTGGGATAGAGTTAATACAAAAACAGGTGAGTTAGAAGAAGCTGCTGGTCTTGGCATTTACTCTAACTCAGATGATGAGGCTATAGAGGAGGAGATTGGTATTGACGTTGATTGAGTAAAAAAAGAAAGCAAAAAATACAAACCTAGCAATTACTAGGTTTATTTTCTTCTATGAAAGAAGAAATAACTGCATAAAATGCAGTTTATTGACTATTTTCCATGATATATTTTCTTAATTTTTTTTGATGGAATGAATAACAAACCAAAAGAAAATCCAATTATCACACCTGCGAGGTGAGCGATCCAGCCAATATTGGGTACTTGTAATACCAAAAAAACGTTAAAAAACCCATCAATGAATATGGAAATTAAAAACGAGCTCCAATCTTTTTTGATGAAATAGTGTGCAAGCATCATACCATATAATCCAAAAACTCCTCCGCTAGCACCAATAATGCTCAATTCAGGTCGAGAACTAAAATGTAATTGTGCTAATCCTCCAATAGTTATTGATAAGATATAGACTAACTCAATTAAAGTATTGTTTGTCTTGTATTTTAACAATACTTTATATATTAGCCAGAAATTTAACATGTTTAAAGCATAATGCAAAAAACTTGCATGCAAGACTGAGTAAGTGAAAAACCTAAAGAACGAACCATTTTGTGTAAAATAGTTATATCCAGGTGATTTTAACAATCCGAGAAGAATGACGAATCTATCGACACCGTAATACATTTCGAAAATGAATATTATGGTTGATAGAGCTAAAACAATGACAAACAGTGGTTTGTTGATTAACCGAGTTGAGTTTTCGATTTTCATTTGATTCAGTATTTGCTCTCACTAAAGGGTCTATAAGTAATTAATCATATTAACAAACTATATGCAAGGTGAACCGCTATTACTTACTAAATATTAATACTTACTTAAAAAATTGTAAATTTTTGAGATTTAAGTTTAACTAAAAAATATGAACTTACAATTTAAAAACATATTCAACCAGTCTATACTTGCCTTTAAACAGAATCAATCAAAATTATTAATACTTTCTATTTTAATAGTGTTAATAAATGTTTTGATTACTTTATTATCTCAACAACCAGGATATAATAAATATATGGTAGATCTAGTAAGAATTGAGTCTAATACTTGGACTGCAGTTGGTCCTTTTATTTTATCTACATTATTAGGAATTATAACTTTACCATTGTCGCTTCTTCTTTTGGTTGAAAGTGTAAAATCATTTGATCAATATCGAACTGTTCTGGCAAAGGATCGTGTAAATTATATTAATTTATTTGGAGCATATATTATCTATTCGATTATTGTAGGACTAGGTCTTGTATTCTTAATTATTCCTGGGATTTATTTGATGGTTAGATTATTGCCATATTTGCAGTTGGTGATTGTTGAAGGAATTAATCCTATTCAAGCTTTGGGAAGATCGTTTGATCTTACGGAAGGTAAAGAAGTTGAAATATTTAAAAATGGTTTTAGGATAAATATGATGGTATTATTTGGAATAATAATTTACCTTTTAGTTGTTTTAATTATCAGTAGTGTAATTGGATATACCAATGAATTACTTTCTAGCTCAGTTCTAAACCTTTTGCTTCTTGTTCCTACAATTGTTGTTGGTTTAATGCCTGTTGCAACTTTAATTGAACTTACATCAAAAGAGATTGAAGTATAGTTAAAAAACCCAAATTGTGAGTAAATTTAATACACTCTCCCCAATTTCCCCTGAATTTTCAGGGGAAATATGATATGGCGCCACAAGCTGAAATTAATATCACACCTATCTTTGTCTTTATATATTTATTTTTGAAATTTACTCTCAATTTGGGTGTTAAAAATCTAAAAATGAATAAAAAAATAACTTAGTAAATACTAAGTTTTTATTAATTTCTATTTGTGATGTTAGAAGATTGAATTTAACTGTAAATCAATCTACTGAGCAATTACAAAATCATTATTGAAATTGTTGATAGTTTCATTTTGACCCGAGCCCTTAAAGGCTTGGACAGCTCCGTTATTAAGATAGCCAATGCTGACGCTACCACTCTGATTATAAGAAACTTTGTCTTTGCTAATAGTTACAGAGCTAATCATCTTGTAATTAGAATCGATCAGCTGGAATAGAATTGCTTGAGGGCGGAGGTTATCTGAGAATTTAGTGTCTGTACCTTCAATTAGTATGTAATCTTCGCCATTGAGTTCAAATACGCAACCTTCCCGAATATCGAGATTGGGGAAAGAAGCGGTAACAAACTCAGGATAGCTTTCGAGCTTCTGAGCTGTTAGTTCTTGAAATTCAGATGTGACTGCGCTTGTAGATTCGACTGCTTCAGAAGAATCAGTAGAATCGGTAGATTCAGTTGTAGCTTCAGCTTCAGGATTGTCTTGACCTTTGAAATGTTCTACTGCTTTATAAGCACCAAAACCGACTAAGCCCACACCAGCTGCTGCGCCAGCTGCCTTAAGCACATTCATTGCATCAAAACTCATGAGTTTATTCCTTTTGATTGATTATTGTACCAGTTGCTACCTATGTAGCCTTACATACTCTTAAATATCTTTGGTAATTTGTCAAGAATAATTGACAATACAGTGATATTATAATATAAGATAAGGAGTTTAGTAATTGAATAGCATTAAGCTAAAGGTTGATTATGATTCTGAAAATGCAAACGGTTTCTACTTTATTGTTAGTTGCAGCTTGTTTTTTTGCTGGCACCCCAGCTGAAGCAAAAACTGCGAGTTCCCAAAAACCAGTTCAGGATTCAGTTGTTACTGATTCTCCTAAAAAAGAGCCTCAAAGACTCGATTACACAGCAAAGGTGTGTGGATTTGAAGTTTTTAATCTCAAAAGCGATATCATCTCGTACGGAAATCCTGAAGGGACTGATATGCGTTACGATCTTGAAGCTTTCCGACCTATAACTAAAACGACCAAAACTAGCTTGGCATACGGATTGATGTTGGCGTCCCTTGATGCTAAAATCAGTGATGATATGCGAATCTTCTTGGTGACTCAATTTATTCAGCTATACACGGACATTAATAATCCTTCTGATGTAAAATTATCAAATGATTTGATAGAAGAAATGAAGCGCGTACAACTTAAACCATTTGACTGCAAAACACCTGATAAGTCTATGAAGTTTATCTCCGATGCGTTTCGCAATGCACGTATCTATTCAGGTTGGCTCCATGAATACAATATGTATATGCTTCAACTTGAACTCTATCAAAACAACCAACAGTACCAAGATTAGTTTTTCCCAAAAAATTAATTTTTAGTTAATGTCTATCTCCCTTTTGAAATTTTCAAAAGGGAGATATTTTTATTATTACCAGTCTTTATATGCTTGTTGGGTTTTGAGTCCAAAAAAACCTGTATTGTTAGGAAAATTAAATTTTCCTACTTCTCTTAAACACTGTTGCAATCTTTTAACTCTATTTGAATTTTCACCGAAGAAATATGAACCATTTTTTAAAATTTTACATGCTTCTGGTGATGAGTTGATAAAATTGTTTAAAGCTTCGTTTGTATAATTACCATAATATCCCGTTATACCTCCATCATAATTATAGTAATTTTTATCAATAAGGCATTGTTGAAGTTGATAAATATCTTCTCCTTTTTGCCCGATAAAATATCTACTAGCAAGTAAAACATTGCATTTAGAAGATTTAGAGGTATCAGTTTTAGGAGTTTTATCTATTAATCCTTTTGTATAACTGCCGTAGAATCCTGTTATTCCTCCAGGGAGTTTGAATTTACCTTGTTCTTCAAGGCAGGTTTGAAGCAGTACTATTTTTAGACCTTTTTCACCTAGGGTGTATGAATCTTCGAGTAGTTGGTTACAGTTAGTGTCAAATTTATTTTCTATATTTGTCGATGTAAGCTCTTTATCAACATCTGTGCAATTAATATTTATACTATCTAATACAAAAGGACATTGACTCTTTCTAAAATTAATAAAGAATCCATCGTCTTTTATAGGATCACATTTATCATTTATGGGATATGTATCATTTGTTTCACCAATATAATCTCCTTGGTTGATAACTACATCTTGATTGAGTTTTAAATATATTGATTTTAATTTGATCGGGTATAGAAATATTGAAAGACCTTTTTTTGTTATTAATCTTAATGATGAACTACTTTCTGCAAAACACGCTAACGATAACTTACCATCAGCAGGGGATACAATATTTGTATTTTTTTTAAGATCTAGAGATATGGCATTAGAATCTACCTTTTTTAATTTAATAGATTGGGTTTTAGTTACTGGTAGTAATAGATCTTGTGTTGAACTTTTGGAGTTGAAAAAGGGAAGTATTAATAAACTGCAAGTAGCAATTAATATACAATTATATTTCAACCAAGTTTTCATATAGCAAATATCTAATAAAAATTTACAATTATGTCAAATATATATTATGGAAGTAATATTAAAACTGTACAATTATGTTAATAATACTTAAAATAGTAGTTATATAAATGTTTAAATTAATTATTCAATTCTTTTTTATTCTATTTCTAAGTATTAGCTTAGTATCTATAACTTCAATCTTTACTATTGGAGTTGATGTTGTATCTACTGCCCAGACAGCAGACGGACAAGCTGCTCCAATCGGTCCGTTAGATAAGCCAGTTGATCAATCAAATATTATAATTCCTGGTTGCTCGTTAAGTATACTAGAATCAAAAATTGGTGTGAGCGTCTCACAAAAAGATAAGTTTTTATCTGGTTGTATTCAAGGAGTATTAAGGTTTATAATTGTCATATCTGTACTTGCAGCTGTTTTAAAGATTGCTGCATCTGGATTAGTAAGTATGACACCTATGAAAATGGGTAGTGTTGAGAATCCAGCCTCTGTTGTATCTAATTTGATTGTAGGTTTGTTCTTGTTATTAGTTGGTTGGAATCTTGTGCCGACCTTAAATGCTTCATTTAATAACCAGAATTATCTCAATCTTCCTACTTTCACAGTATGCCCAATTAGAGAGGGTAATACATGCCTTACTTACAATGAGAAAAAAACTAATATAGCGAAAGAAGCAATTCAAAAATATACATTAGCCAAACAAACAAAACAGTGGATTACAAGTAAATTTGATAATACATATACAATAAATGTTTTAGATTCAATTTGTAGAGCTAGAGCAGATGATGTTTCGTATTTAAACATTGATAGGGCTTTTTGTAAGGAAGATTATCGAAAGTTCTTAGAGTCTATCGCACCAAAAGACGAAGTAGCAACAGCTAATGTAGATGATAGCTTGTTAGTAAAAGTGCCAAATTACGATTCAAATACATCCAATGCCAAAGAACGTGGTGGAATAAAAACAAATATACCACCTTTGATTACATTACATCACACTGCAGGGGCTAGAGACAATATAGATGGTAATCGAAATGCTATTGAAACAGGAGTTGGAACAGCACCAAGTGTTCAGTTTGGAATAAAAGATGATCCTAATAAAGTTGACTATTTTATGGAAATGACTTCCAAGGGTGCGCATGCTGTAGGTACATGGTTTTCAGCTGATTACAGCTCATCTATGGTAAATAGCCAATCATTTGGAGTTGAAATATACTATAATCCAGATACTGGAGAAATCCCAACTGATAATCAAATTACAGCGACTGCAAAGTTAATGGCGTTGTTAGAAAAAAAATATAAAAGTGGTCCAGATCAAATCACTTTTCATGGTGAAATTGATCCTGAATATAGACGTAATGAACCATGGGGCTTAGCATTTGAATCTCCTGCTTATAATGCAAGAACTGATATAAAAATTCATCCTAATTGGATAAAGTTTGTAAGTAAAGTTAGGAGTTTTGGTGCTTGGAAGGCGGGTTCATTTAGTGATATGGATGATAATAAATTAGGCAAATACATATTTAGAAGAAATATAGAAAATGGATTAACTTCTTCTCCTAATGGTTCTAAAGCCGGGGAATATAAAAAATGGTTAGATAATAATAAATAAACTATATATAACATATGAAATTAGAATTTAAATGGGTACAAGGTTATAATAAGATTATTTTATTTATATTTTTAGGGATAGTGTTCTTAAGTTTGGCATTGTTTGGAATAATTGCAATATTTACAAGATTTTATTCAAATACTAATAAAGTAGAAACAAAACCTCAAACAATTCAGACTTATGATAAAGAATTTGGTGATATCACTTGGAAGGACAAAGATGTAGTTTTTTATGAGGGATATAGTGAATTGAATGTAGAAAGACTTGGTTTGGATAAAACTAATATATATTTCTTTGTACAAAATAACTGTACTTTATGTCAGGATTTAGAAAAAGAAATTTTATCTTCAATTAAAGAGACAAAGTCTAATACATCTATTTTTAAAATAGATATTGAAAAAAATTCTATTCTTGTAAACGCTTACAAATCAATAACTCCAGGAACATTAATAGTAGTTAAATATTCTGATAAAACTGAAGTAAAAAGAATACAACCCTCTTCGGATCTTTACCCAAAAAATCTAAAAGAAATAATCACATTTAGCAAATAGTGCATAAAAATTAGTCAATCTCAATTGACATTTATGTAAAATCCAATAACGGTGTTATACGAAGTTATATGGGTTATAAAAATGATATTGAAGATTTCTTGTTGTACTGTGAAATAACAAAACAATACTCTCCAAACACAGTAAGAAATTACAAAAATACGCTTGAGAGATTCTCACAATTCTTATCTACTCAAACAAAAGTAGTTAACACAAATGAAGTTGATATACAAGTAATTAATAAATATCGGCTCTATCTATCACAACATAATACTATACGTAAAGATCTGATGAATCCACGCGCACAATCATATCAAATCATAGTAATACGTTCTTTTTTAAAATTCTTATTAAAATCAGGAGTTAGAGTTTTATCACCTGAAAGACTGGAATTACCAAAGCAGAGAATGAGGAAGATCGATTTTCTTACAGAATCTGAAATTACTAAGTTAATTTCAGCAATTGGAAATGACATAACAATCCCCGAAATTCAAAAAAAGAGAAATAAAGCCCTGATATTATCAATCTTTGGTTCTGGTTTTAGAGTTTCAGAAGTGCTTTCTTTACGTGTTGACCAGATAGATCCAGAACAAAATCAAATAATGATTCAAGGAAAGGGAGGTAAAATTAGGCCTACATTTTTATCAGAGGATGCATTGGAAGCAATTAAAGAATATTTGGATGTTAGAGTAAATGAAGATAATCCATGGCTATTTATAAGTTTTTCCAAAAACAGATCTAAATCCAAATCAAAACAAACCCCACTTACTCCAAGACTAGTACAAATGTTAATTCAAAAGTACGCTCAAAGATTAGGTATTTACAAAAGAATTACACCTCACACATTAAGGCATTCATTTGCTACTAAATTGTTAATGGAAGGTGGAGATCTGCGTTCAGTTCAAACCTTACTCGGACATTCCAATCTGGCTACCACTCAGATTTATACTCATGTAACTGACTGGCAGATTAAGGATTTACACTCAAAAGTATTTAGCAAAAAGAACTCAACTCCAAACTCTACACCAAACTCTATCCCAAACTCCTCTCAGAACTCTTCACTAGATAAGAAGTAATGAAACACTAAATAAGTAAAAAGCGTTTTTATTGCCTAATGGATCATAAACCAATGATAGTGTTGTTATTATCAATATAAGAAAGACAAGATGGTCTTTTCTTTTATTGTACCTGTAGATGACTATAAAAATATAAACCATCCCTATTAAATAAATAATTCCATTATTGATAACCGACTGAATTACCCAATTAGAAACTTTAGCAATGTTGCGACTATCAAATTCTACGTCCATATCTGAGATCAATTCTCGATTATTTAATAATTCTTGATTGGTCCCATAATTAACAATTCCGCTATTGCCGATATTGCCTGATCCATATCCAAGAGCTAATTTATTAGGATTTGCAATCGAATTGTTTTTTAATGCTGAATATACCATGACTCTCTCACTATCTTCTAATGTTGATAAATTAAAAGCGATACCTACAAAAAGAGTTGTAATAACCAATAATATTTTACCAAAGGATAAAGCTTGAACTGGCAATTCTTTATGCTTGATAAATATCAACACTAAGGTCAATAGATTGATAATTAATGTATAAGGAGAAACAATAAAGTGCACTAATATGTTTAATATAATTAATATTTTGGGGGTTAGCGAAGAATTAAAAAGATTTTTTATATAAAAAATATAAACTGAAATACTAGCTAATATATATAAAATAATTGATTGATGGGGGTTGCTGTTATTAAACAAAGTCAATATAACTTCAATCATCAATGTAGAGAGGAAGATGTAATAAATAGCTTTAGAGATGATAACCTTAGCCTCAAATCTATTAATCACAAGCAAAATAGCTAGTAGTAGAGGTAATGTTTCAGATGTAAAACCAGGCCAGAACAAGTTACTCGTACTAGGATTGAAGACAAGAGAGGATAATAATAAAGCTGCAAGTAGTGCTATAATTGCAACAAAAGTCATAAATTGCTTCCTTATAATATTGTTCCAATTTATGCTAGCGGTAAGAATTAATACCATTAAAATTGCAAAAAAATCATCGATATATTCCATTCTACGAGGTAAAAAAGAAGTAAGATTAAATAAGTTTAGAATATGCCAAAATGGAATTACAACTAAAAACACCCCAGTTATCCACCAAAAAAACTTTAACTTATTACCACGAAGATTATTCATAATAGATATGAATAACGAATAATTATGATATTTGTCAATTGTAAAGTAAATCCACATCAGCCTGTATATTAGACTTTTCCAGATTTAATAATAATAATACTAAAAATTACTTAATTAGACCTCTTTCCTAATTCCAAAAATTAACTCATATGTAATATATGGGTTATTCTTATCACTATGAAAACTATCTACAGTTTAACGAAGCTAAGTTTAGAAGACTTGTTGGTGTCAACAAGGTTGTCTTTAAAGAGGTCTTAGACCTCTTTAAAACATTTGTATCAGAACATTGGAATAAACGTGGTAGAAAAGGAGAGTTTAGATTAGAAGACAAACTACTTCTAACATTTAGATATCTTAGAGATTACCCAAGTTTCATTAGCTTAGCTAATGAGTTTAGCATATCCGAGGGATATGCAAACAAGATATTTGCCAAGGTATCTTTTGCACTAGTTAAGATATTAAAACTACCTAATCTTGAAGAGTTAAAAGAAGTTATACTTGATACAGTACTTATTGATGTAAGCGAACAGAGAACGGAAAGACCTAAAAAAAACAAAAAGAAAAATATTCAGGAAAACAGAAAGCTCATACTGA
>JAYUKV010000106.1:0-9984 GCA_043764135.1 bacterium
TTTAACTTTGTCTTTGCAATTACACTTAATACAAAATATATCCTCATGAATATTCATGAGGATAATATTATTGATCTATTTGATTTAAGCAATGCCAAAATATAAAAAAACCACCTTAATAAATAAGGCGGTCTGGGTGGTCGAACGAACTGAAATAAAACATTTAGAATTAACATGTTGAATTCCTCCTAGGAAAAAATATACAAACTTAGATGTGCCCTTTTCTCTGAAGTCTTTCAACAGTTTCAGTAGTAGCTCTTTCAAGCGAAGCCAAAAGTGCTTTAGTGCGTTTTTTTTGCTGGCGAACGGCTTGGGGCTTTTTTTTCCCTTTCTTATTGGACTTCTTAACGTCGTCTTGCATTTGATATTTCTTTTCGATTCTTGAGAAATCCATTTTTGTCTCCAAAAATATATGGATGGATATTTAAACTTACCATAATATGGTGATTATGTCAAATATAAAAATTTACCCCTGTAATATTTAAATATTACAGGGGTTTAGTCTTAACGACTCATTCCAAAAAGCGAAACTAACACATAAGATACTACGATTCCAGGGCTAAATACAACTGACAAAATCTTGTCAGAAGTCGAACTAGCATTACCACCTCCAAGGATGAATAAGAATCCAAAACCAATACTAACGACGCAATAAGCGCCAAGAGCTAGAGTAAGAATTGTGGACATAATTTTTTACCTTTATACAATTGTGAGTTGATTTTCTTACAATTATCACAAAATCGGTTTATAGTCAAGTCTCTAAGTTAAAAATAAATAACCGACCCATGTAAATATGGGTCGGAAAGGGATCAGAAATTGCAGAATTTATGCAATAATCTGATACTGTGATTCACTAGGGATGAATTCTGCTCCATATTTCACACCAACAGCATTTGCAGAGGTATCCACCAATAGGTTGCCATTTGGCATCTCCTTAAAGTTTGCAGGCATGAAAAATGCCAGGTTATCAATAGCAGGCAAGTATTGATTACGAGGATCAGAGAAGCCAACAATAACATTAGTATCACGTCGGGTAAAATCAGGGAAGTCTCCCAAGACCTTATGGCTATTTTCGTACAAAGGGACAACAACGCTCGACCCTTCGTATGCAACCTGATAAGTTGTCATAACAACACCTCGATCATTATCGGTTTGATAGAATCGACCGATCACAGGTTGTTGTGCCAATTCTGGTTTTTGGGAAGCAGTTTCAATAGCAGCATTGCCGCCATCTTCAAACAATTGGACGAATCTTTTATCATTTGAACCCTTTTGCACTTCTGAAAGTAAGCCTGCAGAGCAATTAGCTTCCACAACCATACCGTCTAAATAAGATCTCTGAGAGGAAGTTGGCTGAAGACTTTTGGAACCATCAAAAGACATCATAATCCGAGAAACGGGTGTGAAATTATCCACTACTGCTTTCACATAATTAACAGTTTTATCAGCAGAAGGTCCAGTTTCAATAAGCTCAAATTGGTTGTAACCTGGATAGAAAAAGAATCCACCAAGAGTACCTTTTTTAGCTTCAACCATCATCATATAAATGATGTGGGCAACTTTGGCTTGTTGATCAATACTAACAACAATTGTTGAATTGACACCATCTTTTGAAGAACCTAGAACTTGCTTGTCTGAAAGATTAATACACATTGTAACTGTCCTCGAACTTAAGTTGACTTTATAAGTCTTATCACATTTTTTGAAACAAGTCAAACAATTTATATGATTTAATATAGTAACCAAGATTCATCAATATTGGTGTATGGTCCTGATTGATTGATTGTTGGATAAACAAAGGACCTTTGAATAAAATTCCTAAGAAAATCAACCTTGTCCCATCATTAACAAACTTACCTAAATTCTTATCATAGTATCCACTTTCATTAAGAATAAATATTGGAGATCCTGAAGAACCTGGAAATGCTGCAATATCGATAACACCATAGCCATTTAGACTCAGCCCTTGTTGTGAATTCTTAAAATCATAAGCTGGATGGGAAGCTGTAAAACCTTTTCTTATTAAAGGTAAATTGTTTGCTTCGTCCCACAGACCGTTAGGATAACCGATCATTACAACTTCTTCTAAAGCGTTTAAAGAGTCCAATTGAACTTGATCTGGAACATGTGACACAGTAATAGACTGATAGTAAGGTGTGATTCCTTGAGCTCTGACATATTCTAATATTGGCTTCAATTCACAACTAACTAAATCATGTTCTTTATGTTCATTCCATGTTGTTTGTAATACTACTTCGAGATTTTGCGAAGATATCTGACCTTCAGTCACAAAGTGCAAATGAAATTTCATTTCTTTACTATTAATCATTTGATCAATAACATGCTTGTTAGTTACAATTACTGGATTAGAATTATCTCCTATGTAGTCAAAGATAAAGCCAGTTGCTTTTGAATTTTCAATCTCAAGTCTGATTGTAGAGTAAAGAAGTTTTTCACTAATTGATTTAGGTAATTTCATATAAAATTTTTAATTATCCCCCACAAGTTGATTCTGATAATGGTTCAAGATTAGAGAATTTTTCTTTAACTTTTTCATCACTTGGTTTTTCAGGTTGAGCAAAGATTACAATATCTCCTAACAAATTATTAATTTTTTTAAGCTCTTCTTGATTGTTGGTAATAGTATTATTCTGGTTTTGAGTCTTAGTCTCTTTATCATCATCAGTAGAATGTGCATTTGCAGTTAATAATTTGAAACTTTGCTTTTTCTCATTATCTAAAGACTCTTTGATTGTGGATTTTATACCAAGGAGTGTTTCAATATCTTTTTGTAAAAAATCATCTGTTGATTTTAGTTCAAATTTTTCATTAGAACCAGAGTAGATCCATAATTTATCTTCATTAGTTAATTTTGGTAAGGCTTTGGCGTGAATTGGTATTAATGAAAGATTCACTTCTTCGTCTTTACTTGCTCTTATACCAATATATGAATCAAACCAGTCGATCTTATTCAAACCATAATATTTTAAAATCTGACCTCCTGTAATCGCTTGCCAATGTAGGTGTAATATATGATTTTTCTTATCGTGGAAATGTAGAGGTGTTTTAGTAATTCCAGATTCACATTGATCTTTGGAATAACCTTCTTGATATTTATCAGAAGCAAAATTCTCTTCTACCCCATTATAACTAAAAGATAGTCGTATATGTGCATGCTCATACTCAGGGTATGCTATATTATCAGGATTAGAGATTGCTACTAGAGCTACAAATAGTCCAATAATCAATAAAAAAGTTAGTACTCTTTTTGATATCATCAGTAATTTCATACTTATATTAATACTATAAACATTGCAATTGTCAAACGGCAAATTATGCTATTAAATCCAATAAAAATAACTCTTTTAATTATAGCTTAATCTATATAAGTGGACTATATTAAAGCGGATCAATAATTTAACCTTCCAAAAATTGGAAGGTTAATAAATTAAATAAATTTGATATCTGCTCCGAGAGTTTGAAGTCTCATGATAATATTCTCGTACCCTCTATAAATCGAATATAGATTGTAAAGTTTAGAATTTCCTTGAGCGCTCAACATAGCAATCAATACAATCATGGCAGGACGTAGTGCCGGAGGGCAAGTTACTTGACCAGGTTTGAACTTCTTTTGTCCATTGATGTATAGACAATGTGGATTAGCTAATTGCATATCAGCACCCAAATCTGCAAGTTTAAGGAAGTGGGTAACCCTTACTTCATAAACCCAATCTAAAATGAGACTCCTACCTTCTGCAAGTGCACAAATAGGAACAAAGAATGGTAGGTTATCGATGTTAAGTGCAGGATATGGTCCGCAACTTATTTTATCGGGAAGTGCTACAAGCTTTGTAGTTTTATGTACGATTACATCTGCAAGATTAGTTCTTTTATTGTCTGACTTATACACATCTGAGATTGTGAACTGAACACCCATTTCCTTCATTTTTTCAATTTCAATTTCCAAAAAATCGATAGGACATCTGGTAATTGTTAGCTCTGATTTTGTACAGACAGCTAATGAGAAAAACATCATTGACTCAATCGGATCTTCTGAATTGAAATATTCAATTGTTTTGCGAATATCCTTGAGGCCTTTGACTTTTAGAATGTGTGTTCCCACACCTTCAATTTCGACTCCGAGATCTTGCAAGAAGAAACAGACTTCTTGGACCATATAATTACTAGGTGCAAATTTTATTGTGGTTAGACCAGAATACTTGGCAGCAGCTATAAGTAGCAACTCTGCACCAGTATCACTAGCTTCAGTCATTGTAATATTTACATCTGGATATGAATCGAGATCTGTAAGTGGAGAATAAATATCATAAGAGTTTTCTGTGACTTTAATATCTACTCCAAATTTTTTGAGACCGTTTAAGTGTGGTGTGATTGTACGTGTTCCAAGTGTACAGCCTTGTGAATGAGGTAGTTGACATTCTTCAAAATCATGAATTAGAACACCAATAAACATCAAGATAGTTCTAGTTCTAGAAGCAGATTCATAGTTAATGTTTTCAAGTTGAAGTCTTTTTGGTCTGTCAATCAATAAAGTATTTTCAGACAACCATTTGACTCTCACTCCAATACTAGACATAACTTCTAGAATTCTATTAACTTCTTCAATTCGAGGTACACCGTGAAGTGTTGTTGATCCGTAGTTAAGAAGTGCAGCACAAAGCAATCCCATTGCACCGTTTTTACTGGTGTTGGTTTGGATTGTTCCTTTTAGTTCTTTACCGCCATTGATTTCTACATCTATACTTTTGGTGGCAATCTGAACAATTGGTTTGTTCAATGCTACAGACAGTCCATTAAGTGTTTGAGTGGTCATGTTTTGTTCTCCTCTTTCAATTCTCGCGATAACTGGTTGCGATGTGTTTAGCATTACAGCTAATTCAGTTTGAGTCAAATTCCTACTTTCTCTCAAGCTTTTGATAAAATTACCTAGATCTTTTAAATCAATTTGTTTCATATAAAATATATCATACATGATATGTTCAGTAGATACGAAGCTTATTTTTTATAAATATGTAAATATTGTCAAGAGTGACAAACAATTAATAAAAAAAGAACCAATTAGGTTCAAATTTTTATATTTTTGTAGATATTAAATAGTATTAAAATCGGTAATAATATATAATAAAATATTGCTACTTCATAAATAATATTCTGGCCAACATTAACACCGAATAATCCAATACATACAAAAGTAATTAATAATATTGTATTTAATATAGTGAATATTAGTTGTTACGCTGGTTGCGAATACTGAAAAATATCCCAAAAATTGGGATGAATATAGATATAGATTGGATTACTTTGTTCATATTTATTTTAATATTGTTTTGTACATTTTCCTTTTTCAACTGGACCTATGTTCTTAATACCTCCAAGGTCAATAATTTTTCCAGATTTGGTATTTACATGAAGTGAAAACAAAAGATCTTCGTATGACAAATAATTATGAATCATTCTTTGTAGGTGATAATATTGATTGTTATTTGATTTTGAGTATGTTCCTAAATGTCTCCAAGCATAACTAGAAGTACCTTGAACACCACCCCATAAGGAAGTATATGTTCGTGCGAATTTACTTTTAAATTCAATGTTTTGAACATCACCGTACACACTTGCTTTTATATCCATTCTAAATGAGTTGTCATTGTTACACACCCTTACCTCTTTAATACCTGATCCATAATAGATACTTTGAGCATTTGCTTCATTTTGGATCACTTGCAATTGATTATCCTTTGATACAATTGCAACAGTTGAAATAATACCAAAAGTTAATAAACTAAGAGTTGAGTTGATGAAATGTTTGAGGACAGTTTTCATTTTGTAACCTGAGTAATTCGTTAAAGTTTTGGACTAATTTTAAAATGACATATTGGGGGGGGTTGTCAAGTTTATTTTTATATTTGATCGTAGAATTTTAACAGCCTCTCTTCTAGCCTGGACTTCTTATCTACTAGTTCATTGGTTTTTATGTAATCGCTATAAACTTTGGGGTCTAGAAGTTGAGTTTCGATAGATAGTATTGTTTGTTCAAGTGTTGAAATTTGTTTTTCGAGCTCTCTAATTCTTGCTGCCTCTCTTCGTTCTTCTTTGGGGTTAGGTTTTGATTCTTTTACTTGTTCAGGCTCTGAAATTAATTGAGTCTGTGATAAGTATTTTTCTTCATAGCTGTCATAATTTCCAAAACTGATGATTGGTTTTGTTTCATTAGTTGATATAATTACATTACAGATGTGATTGAGAAATTGCCTATCATGAGAGATGATTATAATCGGACCATCATATTCTTTAAGATTCGTTTCTAATAGTAATATTGTATCAAGATCAAGATCGTTAGTCGGTTCGTCTAAGATTAAGAAATTAGCAGGTTTTTGGAGCTTCTTGGCCAGAACTAGTTTAGACTTTTCTCCACCGCTTAGATTCTTGATTAAAGTTCTATGCTGGTCTTTGAAAAACAACCAATTATCAAGGTATTTATATGTATTAATCAGTGTATCTTGACCTAGGTTAATCCTCTCTTTACCCTCTCCAATATAATCAAAGACTGACATATCGTTATCAAGACTATTCTTTTCTTGTTCCATGTATAAAAATTGTGTGTTTAGTCCTTTTTTTATAGTGCCTTTAGTTGTAAAGTTAGGAGATAGCTGATCTAAAATTGCTTTTATAAATGTAGATTTGTAGCTTCCGTTAGGTCCCACTATTCCTACTTTTGTAAACTTTTCAAATTTAAATGTCATCGGCCCAAAAACCACTTTTCCATCTTGTTCAATGATTAGATTCTCAATATCCACTACCCTTGTTCCTAACTGAGTCGGTTCTGGAATAACCATTTCAACTAGTTGATTGGTTCTAGTTGCAACTGATTCTTTGGCTTCATAAAATCTTTGAAGCCTACCTTTATCTTTTGTTGCTCGGGCTTTAACCCCTGCATTTACCCATTTAAGTTCACGTTTTAAGTATTGTCCTAGTTTCCAATTATCAATTGATTCATTTTCTAATCTTCTAGACTTGGAATCTAGATAATTAGAGTAGTCACCTTTATGAACATAGATTCTCTTATCCCATGTCTCAAGAAAATGATTCGTAACATTATCCAAGAATTTACGGTCATGGGATACAGTTACAATAGCTTGTGTACTATTGTTTAGATATTTCTCAAGCTCCATAATACCTTCAATATCTAAATGGTTTGTCGGCTCGTCTAATAAGACCAAATCAGAATAGAATAAAAAAGCTCCTATTAATTGAATCTTTTTATTAATACCTCCAGAATTATCACTCATTAATTTATTCAAGTTTGAAATCTTAAACAAGTTGCATAAGTCTGTAAGACGTTTTTCATATTCAAAAGCCTTACAAGCTTCAAGACTATCATGTAAATATTGATTAGGAGTTTTCCCATATTCAGTTAATAATTGAAAAATATCATTGTTTACTACTTTGATAAAATCCATACCGTTTAATGATAAGTCTTGTAATTCTTGAGTTACATAACCTACCCTAACCCCTTTTGAATATATAACTTCACCTCCGTCAGGTTCTAGTTTTTTTGCAATAATCTTGAGAAGTGATGATTTACCACTTCTATTATTACCTACTAGAGCATATTTCTCACCTTTGCTTATTTGTAATGATATATCTTTTAAGATATCTTTTGTTACATAATTTAGCTCTAATTGCTTTAATAAAACGATAGACATTATTTTAATATTTCTTGGATTTTATGGTAGGATTCTTTAGAGATTTTATACTCTGTTTTAGCCTTTTTAAACTCCCCTGTAATCACTTGAACATAAACCATGATATTGTAATCATTACCCTCTAAATGGAGTATTTTTTTAATCTCTATTGCTTTTTTCTTATCAAGAGTTAAGCCAAGATCCAATCTGATATTTTCTATCTGCGAAGGCTTGGTATCATCTAATTCTTTTTGAACTTTAAGCCCTAGATATTTTTCTAGATTCTTAGAATCTGAAAGGATTGAATTATAGTCAATTTTTTCTAGGATTGCTATTCGCTGCTTGGATGGTTTTAATTCCTCTGTTAGTAACAGGGGTAATACTCCTTGTAAATACGGGGTTAAATCTTCAATTATAAGCTTAGGTAGCTCCACAAACTCAGTTACTTGATTACCGTCCTCACTTTCAAAATCACCTTCAACAGCTACTTGCGGTTCTGCTTTTCGCTTCTTTGGAACGGAGATTTTACCTATTACCCAATAAATTTGTTTCTCTTCAATAAGTGGCGAGAGCTTGAGTGCATTTTTTGGAAAAATGATTCCTTCAACTTTTTCTCCCTCAGTTGAAATTTCAAGACCGAACATCATATCTTTGTTACGTGTAAAGATTTTTTTAACCTTATCAATTAGGACAAGGTAAATATTTTTTACCTCAGATTGATCACGTACAAATTTTAATAATTCTGAATATTGTTCAACTGGATTGGCGGTAACATAGAGTCCAAGAAATTCTTTTTCTTTTAGTAATACAGTAAGTTGATTAATATGCTCAGGTTTTTTAAGTTCGATTTTATCTTCGATTGTTAAATCATCTGAGAACAGATCCATAGATTCATTTTTTAACTCTTCTTTATAGGAAGAGATTTTTTCTAACAAGTATTCAACATTGTTAGCAAGAGTAGTTCTTATTAGGAGAGAATCTGGTTTAGTCATGTATAAAAATTAGTATATTAATGGTTGTAGGATTTGGCAAGGTTGTGGAGAATGATAATATAACTACATAACAGCTATTCGCTTGGTCAATATTGACCTTTTTTTATTATCAAATAATCATAGTAACCATGATATTAGATAACAAAATATTTAAAGAACAGTCCTTACTCGAGCTAAAAGATAAACTATCTAGAATTGAAGATCCGTTAGTTCTTGATATCGTTTTATCTACAAATGACCCTGCTTCTGTTAAGTATGTATCTAAGAAACAAGCACTAGGTAAAGAACTAGGTATAACAGTAAATATACACAAAAGTTACACAGCAATTGATTTAGCTACTTCTAATGGTGTTATAATACAATTACCTTGTGATGTAAAAGAAAACAAATATTTAGACAAGATTCCATCTCATCTTGATGTTGATTTGTTTAACAATAGATCTAAGCTAGCTCAATATGGAATATATCCCCCTACTATTAAAGGTATTCTTCAAGTTCTTGAAAATCCTGTCAGTTTAAAAGGTAAGTTAGTTGTTGTTATAGGACAAGGACAATTAGTAGGTAAACCTTTAGTTGATACTCTTATTGAATTAGAAGCAACAATTATAAGTTGTAATGAACATACCCATAATATAAAAGAATTTACAAAAATGGCATACATAATTATCTCTGGAACAGGAGTTGGTAATCTTGTTGATGATAAGTGGATCAATATCTCTAAACCTCAATACTGGATTGATGCAGGAACTTCAGAATCTGATGGTAAGATAATAGGCGATATAAATAAAGTTGTAGGTGACTACCCGAATATTAAACTCTGCCCTTCACCAAAAGGCATTGGTCCATTAACAGTAATAAATATTTTCCATAACCTTGTTGATATGTATGTACTTAAGTCTATGTTGACAAACGAAAACTAATATGGAACAGTCTGTGATAGTCATTCCCACACTCCAAAGGAGTTTCGATGTTAAACCCAAAATTCAGAAAGTTTCAAAAAGATTCCCAAGAACTATTTCTTACCAATCAATACAAAACATGTATTCCTGGATTAGATTCTAAACTCCCCACAAAAGGAAGTCTAGTATTAAAACACATTGTAATTTCATGTATTTACGCATCTACATTTATCGGTTTTAATATTCTAGGAGAATACAATTCAACCACAAAGCCAACTGTACAGAGAGAATTAACCACTAATCTGGTTGATGTTGGAAAAGGCTATACTGCATCTGGTTGTTATGTTTCACTGATTTTTCTTCTAATGTATGTCTTTTACTATAAGGACA
>JAYUKV010000107.1:0-2910 GCA_043764135.1 bacterium
TTTAACTTTGTCTTTGCAATTACACTTAATACAAAATATATCCTCATGAATATTCATGAGGATAATATTATTGATCTATTTGATTTAAGCAATGCCGTATTATCAAACTTGAAGTATCTATCATAAAACAATGCTGTACCTTGAAAACCTTGTGTTCTAGCGAATTTGATCTGTGATTCAATAGTGTTATTAGTTAAATCAATTCCATTCGCAAATCCAGATATTGCAATATGAACTTTTGCTTTTGTGTTGATTAGATCTTTTGTGGCTTGTCTTGCAAATACAGGAGTGTAAGTCTTCATATCAGATCTATAAATCTGGACAATAAAATTATCAATCATAGGTTTGTTGTTGATTTTGATCGATGCCCAACTTATAGTATCTTGTAAATAACTAGTATATGAGGATTGGATATCACCAGGAGAAATTGAAATTTCAAAATTAGGTTTTAACTTACGAGCAAAGGAGAAAAGATCAACCACATTTCTTGTAAAAAGAGATGATCTATATTTGATCCAAGAAGGATTAGTGTAATCACTTATAGATTTAGTGTAACCACTGGTTATTGATTTGTTATAACCCATTTCAGAATTATATCCAAAATGATCATCATATTGCACACAATTAATTGATGGATATTGTTTTGCTAACTCAGATATTATAGTTTTTTGCATTGTTATAACATCAGTATGTGATGGATTAAGCCAAAAGTGCCCTTTAGAATCTTCGACCCCACCTCGTGAATTTACAAGTGCAGTTGATTTGTTATTAGTGTATATAGGGTTTGCGTATGTTGACATATATCCATATTCATACCAAGCACAAACCTTTAGATTTCCAGCATTTCTGACAAACTCACCCAAAATATCCCTTTTGTTGTATGTTCTGTCATGTTTACAGAATAAATCATTATTTACTTTGTTTATAATCACATTTACGGGATAAACTGTACAACCTGGATATACATTAACAAAGACAGTATTAAACCCAAGACCGCTTAATCTTTTGAGTGATTTGGCTATATCTTGTTCTTTGGGATTGGTTCTATAATCCATACCTGTAAACCACATTCCTTTTAATTTTGTATTATTAAGGGCTGAGTTTTGTGCGATGGTAGGAATTAGTACAATTGAAGAGATGATTAACAGCAATATTATTGTGCTTACCCAGAATAAATAGTATAGATTAGTTTTGTTGTGAGAAGGTGTCATATTGACATGATCCTAGCATAAAATTAGTTAAATTGCAAGATGATGGAGGGGTCAAGATATTAGCGGTTTATATATAACCACAAAACCTCTTTTATAATACTGGAGTTGATTCTAAGAACTTGCAATTATTGTAATAATATGCCAAAAATACATAATGAATCGTACTAAAATAAAGCTGTTAGTTATCACTAATATTACTTTAGTAATTGTAGCTGGGTATTTTGTTTATAACTTTCAATCACCTGAATTGAGACAGCAGTTAGAGACTTTAAAGGACCTTGGTTACGATGCAAGTAAATATGAAAAAATAAATAATTTTTCTTCAGTGATATATGGAAGTTTGGAAAAATATAAATCTGAAATATCTCAAATAATAAGTGAGACAAAAGAAAACAATAAACAGGAAGAAATCTCCAACTCTCAAGAATTAACCAAGATATCCAAACTACTCAATAAATACACAGATAGTGGACTTAAATCACCTAAATATAGTGGATTACAAGAACAGAGGTATATACTTAATCAATATCGATCTTATCTGGATGACATGATTACTTCACGAAAAGTGAATAATCAATTTATCAATCCATTTTGGACAAAATCTAATGTTGAATTAAACTCAATAATAAAATCGTTATCAGTAGAACAATTAGTAAGTCAATTAATGATTGTAGGTTTTGATAGTTTGTCTTTAGATACTAAGACTGTTATCGATTTAAAAACTTTTCAACCCGGTGGTTATATCTTAATGGGTAAGAATATTGATAATGCTAACCAAGTAAAGTCATTAAACACTCAGTTACAAAACATAAACTCCATTCCTACTATAATCACAACCGATCAAGAAGGTGGACAAGTAAAAAGAATCAATTGGGATCCAACTGAAGGGGTAAAAGACTTCAAGAACAAATCAAAAGAAGAGCTATGTGCTCAAGCTACAACAAGAAGCAAACTTCTTTTGGACCTAGGAATTAATAATAATTTGGCTCCTGTTGTAGATCTTTCATATCAAAATTCGGATGCATTTATCAACAATCGTACTATCTCGTCAGATCCTTCTATTGTTAGTGAAAAGGTAAAAGATTATTTATCTTGTTATAGTATAAATAACACATCTGCTTTAAAGCATTTTCCTGGACACGGTATGGTTACTGGAGATTCACATATTGTGATTCCAGCCAACAGCGTTATAAGTAAGCAAGAATGGAATAACTCCCATGCCAAACCTTTTATTAATAATCTTAATGCTGAGATGATTCTAACTGCGCATATTAGAATTAATAACATTGACCAAGTACCTGCTTCTATGTCTCCTAAATGGATTAAAGATATACTTAGAAATGAGATAAATTATCAAGGTGTTGTTATAACCGATGATATGAATCAGTTCAAGAATATTTCTGGTGAAGATATGACCTTTTCAGCAATCAAAGCTTTAGAGGCAGGAAATGATATGCTATTATACGTGCCTAGCTATAACAACTTATACGAAGTCAAAAGCGGCTTAATTAAGCACTTTACTAATTCTAGATATCTTTTAGAAGAGAAAGTAAAAAGAGTTTTTGAGATGAAAAGTGTTTTATAAAGTATAAAACTACTCAATAGGACTTCCGCAAAAATTCCCAAAAACTATTATTTAATTCTAACTGCTGTCATGAAAATGACAGCAGTAATTTTTAGAAATTTTCTATTACACTCT
>JAYUKV010000108.1:0-9829 GCA_043764135.1 bacterium
AACTAAATGTTATTCAAAATCAAAAGAGATGCTAGAAGCATCTCTGAATCTTGTTATTAACAAGTTTAACATTATCTATTCAAGTTAAGCAATGCCAATTTTTTATACATTTGGCTTTGACATTCTTATCTTTCCAAGATAAACCAATACTATGTGTGTAAGAATCTATCTTATAGAAAAAGATGAGCTGGAAAAAACCTTTAACATCAATAAGCTTGATGATTTGGTAAAATTTCGCCTAGATAATATTGCTAAAGTTGGTAATAATTTATCACCTGAGAATTCACAGTTGATAATCTATCAAGATTTGGATAATCATAATTATAAAATGGAAATTGCCAAATGGGGATTGGTCCCATCATTTAGCAAAACTATTGAGACTCAATATAATATGGTTAATACCAGAATAGAATCAATATTAGAAAAACCATTTTTTAAGCGATTATCGCATCATCATAGGTGTATAATCCCAGTAAGTGGATATTATGAATGGAGTGGAGAAAAGGGAAGTAAACAACCTCACGCAATTTACTCTAAGAAGAATAAATATCTATATCTTGCAGGTTTGTGGGATCTGTGGACTAGTGCTAATGGAGATGAGGTTTTAAGTTTTTCAATTATTACAAAACCTGCTGATAATGAACTTGAGTCTATTCATCACAGAATGCCATTAATATTCAATGAGAAACAAGCTAAGTTTTGGATTTCTAACGCCACTGACAAACAAGAAATTGATCAATTTATAACTTCAGCTTCATTAACCAAAGACTTTGCAAGCAAGCAACAAAAAATTAAATTATCCATTGTCGATGTAGATAAATCAGTGAACAATCCTGGTAATGTTGAGTTTAATGTGCATTCTTACCTTGACTAAAGATTGTAATATAAACTAGAATGATCGCATATGTTAAATGAAACAATCATTGAGGAAATAAAATTAGGCACAGGTAAAGTCGTTGAATCTGGAGATAATGTATTAATTCATTATACTGGCATGCTTACTAATGGTACGATTTTTGACTCTTCAGTAGAAAGAGATGAACCATTGGAGTGTCAAATCGGTGTAGGCCAACTTATCAAAGGTTGGGACACAGGTATTGTAGGATTGGCAGAAGGAGGAAGTCGTAAGCTTACTATCCCATATTCTCAAGCTTACGGTGAAAGAGGATTTCCACCTATTATTCCACCTAAAAGTGATTTGATATTTGAAGTTGAGTTAATCAAAGTCTTATAAAGGATAAAACAATGGCTGTAAGGTTTGAACCGTTGATTGGTAGTTTTGAAAATATTGACTCGAGACTTGTAACTCAAGTCTATGGGTTGGTGTTTAATGAAAAAAATCAAATATTAATTGTTCATAATTGTAAGAATAAATTGTGGCAATTACCAGGAGGTAAACCAGAAAAAGGTGAAAACTATTATCAGACATTATGTAGGGAATTAGTTGAAGAAGCAAATATTATACTTGATAAATCCTCTATTATAGATGGATTTTATCAAAATGTGTATAAAAATGACGAATTATCATGTATTCAACTCAGATGTTGTGCGAGGCCCAAAGTAATTAACAAATTTATAAGTGATCCTGATGAGTCAATTACTGAAATAAAATGGATTGATATTGTTGAGATTGATTCTTATTTACCTTGGGGAAAGGCTTTGGATTGTATATTTGTGATGTGGAGTAAATATAAGAAATAGAATTGTTAGAAAGATCTAATTTTTTGATAGAAATTCTTACTTTTGTAAGCATAGTATTGACAAATTTGTAAAGCATTGGGTAGTTTTTAGAGTATGTACAACGATTTTACAAAATACCTTTCCGCTCAACGAAATGAGACTATTGTTAAAGTTTCGAAATCTGATATAATCTATCCACAAACACTTATTGATTTACAGACAGCTTTTGATTCGATCTTGAAAGAATTTCAAAAAGGTAAATATGTATTTGTTGCAGCGGGAATATTAGAAGGAAACGAGAATAAAGAGGAGGCTAATTTATTTAATACGGTATTTGGTCGTGATGGATTGATAATGCTGGATTTTTATCAAAGTATAAAACATACTAATAAATTAATTGTACCAGATAATCTTGCAAGATCAACTTTAGAGTTCATGGCTTCTTATCAAGGAGTTGAACATAGTCAAGCTTCGGAAGAAGAGCTTGGTAAGATTTTTCATGAATATAGGGATTATAACGATCCGATAGCGGTGGAGTTAGCTAAATCACGAGGTTGGGCATTTCCTTATTATGGCGGTGTTGATACTACTTTTCACTATATTAAACAATTATCTCATCATTTGATAACTCATCCTGAAGATAAGAATTACAATATCCTAAATCATAAGAATTCAGTCAATTATACTTTTGAAGAATCGTTAATGTTGGCCTATGAATATACCAAAAGTACTATAAAAGGTAATTTGGTCCAGTATCATAGACTTAATAGTGGAGGTATCGAGATTCAATCTTGGAGAGATAGTTATGATTCTATTTCTAATCACGAAGGAGAGCTTCCATCATTTGAAAAAGATTTGGCGCTTCTAGACTTGCAGATGATTGCTCTTGAAGCTTATGAATCAATCAAGTTGGTTATGCCTATCACTAAACATAAAGAAATTGATATTCTGATAGCCAAATTAAAACAAGGGCTTGAACTAATGTGGGTGCCTATGGAGAAAGGTGGGTTTTATGGTTCAGGAATACAGGAAGATAAAATATTTGATACAGTTACTTCAACCAATCTTATCTTACTACAGTCTGACTTTATTACTGATGAGCATAAAAAAGCGATTTTTGATCACTGTTATCCATTGTTAAACGTTACAAATGGTATTGCTACCCTTGGGACAAATGAAAATAGATATCACATCTCGGGTTATCACACAGGTAATGTTTGGTTGTTTGATAATGTTCTTTGTTATCAAGGTCTAATAAGTAGTGGTTATGATATTGAAGCTGCACAGCTAAAATCTAAAATCATAAATATTATTTCACAAACCAATTGCTATCCTGAACTTGTTGGTTCAACTGATGTCCCTAATCAATATATGATTGATGTGTTAGATAATGATAGCTCAAGGTATAATAGAGTTTGTCAACCAGGTCAGCCACTTCAAGGTTGGACTATAATGGCAATTGCTAGTTTGTTATCGTAATATTACTTTAAAAATTATTCCCTACTTTTGATAAAGTAGGGAATTTGTGGATCTTGCTAATAAACCATTAATAAATCAATCCTAATCTATCGAATTGTCTAGTGTAGAATGGGTATGTTTTAGTTCCATTTGCTAAAAATCCCATAGATTCTTGAAGATATTCAACCTCAACATTACTTGCAAGTTGAGATTTAACTTGAGGAAAGTCAGAAAGGATATTGAGAGCACTCCGAATTAGAATCGGATTGAATTCACTTTTTGCAATAGTTCTTACAAAATTACAAGCAGATTCAATAAATTCAGAACTGTTTTCATTTTTATTGGTAAAATGCCAATTAAAATCAACCCATGCTTGATAGTATCTAATTCCATTGTCAAACATAGACAATCTCATTAGTAGACACTTCAACGAACTTGCCTGACAAATCAAAATTGATTTGTTTTGGTCTTACTTTCTCGATGTCTGTAATCGCTGTACTCCAGCGATAATTGTTTTTCTAAGTTTAGACTTGCTTGTAGATCTCTTTGTATTTTGAAATTACAATTAGGGTTAGTACAAGTTAAAATTCTATCAGACAATTGAACTGAAGGGTTTTTGTGGTTACATTTGTAACAAGTTTTGGTACTTGCAAAGAATGTAGGTTGATAATGAAGTCTTGTTTCTTTATGTTTAGCTTTTTGAGATAACTTAATTAAGAAACTTGACCAACTAGCTTGAGCTATCGCCCTCGCTAGTTTTTTGTTTTTTACCATATTTATGACTCTTAGTGTTTCAAGTGAAATAGCTTGGTTTTCGTTAGTTAACTTGTTTGCTAAATGCCAATGGTAGTGAGATTTTGTATTTGTTTGTTTTTTGTGAAGTATTGCAATTTTTGTTTTTGTTTTTTCTCTTCTGTTGGAGCTTTTGAATTTAGCTTCTTTGGTTTTATCTGATTCTATTGTTTCCTTTGAGTTTGATTTTAGATGTTTCTTAGCTTGTAGCGTTTGTCTACATAGTTTCTTTTGGAGTTTTCTAATAAGTTTGTCACTTCCATTTAATTCTTTTTTTATTGGAGTAAAGTAATCACCGTTACTTGTAATCACAAAATCAGTAATACCTAAGTCTAGGCCTATCCTTTGTCTTTCATTTTTAATATTTGATACAAAAGAAATATTCTCAGTTTCAACCAAGATAGAACAGTAATATTTACCATCAGGATCTTTGGATATTGTAGCTGATAATATCTTAATATCACCAAGTAACTGTTTAGTTTTAAATTCTTTTGCTAGACCTCTGAATTTACAATAACCTAACTTTAATAGTTTTATCTTTGTCTGATTGTCATTAATCGATATTGAATTTCCTACCTGTGGTTCTCTGTAACTTTTCCTTGATTTATGTTTAGACTTGAATTTAGGGAATGTTGGTTTACCGTTCTTGATTGAACGGTAGAAATTCTTGTATGCTGATTCAAGATCTATTCTTGATTGTTGTAAGGCTCTAGAAGATACATCTTTAAGCCAAGTTAACTCTTCTTGTTCTTTGTAATTCTTTTCTGATTTGTAGGTATGAGATTTAAGTTCTGATTTTTTAAAGTCTATCTCCTCGTTAGAATCAATTTCATTGATTCTAAATTGATTATATACATCTATCCTTTCTGCCAACATTTGATTATACATAAATCTAGTAGCACCTATTGTTTTATCAATAAGTGTTGCTTGTGATTTATTAGGGTACAGTCTTACTTTGTAGGCTTTGTTGTGCATTTGAGAGTTTGGGTAGTTGTTTGATTCGTTATTTGATCAGATATTTCTTAAAGTTTCTTTGAATATTTGATCTTTACTTACACTTCATCTTTTTTAAGATCTTCAATAAGTTTTTCAGTTTTACGTTTCGATCCTTTTTTTCCATAAAGTCTTGCACAAAATGAAGTTATCACACTTACAAAATCTTGAACTAAGTCTTGTTCATCAGTATCTACAACATTAACAATCTCTAGTTTACGATTGGTTAGATTTAAAGCTGATTGAATATATGAAGCTCCGAATCTTGTTAGTCTATCTGAATGTTCAACTACTAGAATATCAAATGTATTAATATCTTTATTAAGTATCTCAAGTAACTTCGGTCTTGAATCATTTAACCCGCTTCCAATTTCTTTTGTAACCTTAACTATTTGGTAGCCTTTGGCTACCGAATAGTCCATAAGTCTTTTAGCCTGCGATTCCAAATTATCTTTGTTTTGTGAACTTGAAACTCTAGAATAGATTGAAACCCTAATATCTTTAGGGTTTTTACTTGAGCTAGAATTCTTACCTACATTATCAAGTATTACAGTTCCTGTTGGTAATTGAGTGCCTGAGATTAGTCCACTTTTCCACCATCTCCAAGCTGTCTTATAGGATATTCCTGATTCTTTGGCATATGTAGATAATCTCATAGAATAACTATGGTATTAGTTTACACATTTGTCAATAGGTGGGTATTTTTGTTAAGTATGGATGTAATACTTTACAAAAATAGAGTTTTTTTTTCTATTTTGTACACAACATTATGTTAATTCCCTTATCAAAGTTAAATAATACAACGACCTTTGCCTATACTTATTTTTGTCTTGTATGTATTGGTTAACACTTTTCCTGTTAGATACTACTTAAGCAAAATTAATAATTTTTGGACATTTACTATATTTGTTCTACTCTATTTATCTATTCAGACAATTGCTTTTGAATAAATTACAGTTTCATTTTAATAACATTTTTTGTGGTCTCAATTTTACGATCTGCATACAATACCACATCTTTTATCACAAGTTTTTGGATAGCGGAAATAAAAATATCCATAAGCTTATAATCAGGTATGTTGTTACGAGAGGGGAGGGTGATATTTTGATTTTCAATTATTTTAACACTAAAACTTGAACTCCCCCATGAAAAGGAACTAAAGCACTTTGCCATATTTGTTATAAAGAATTGTGCATTTTGCTTTGTAAAAGTTGTACTTTTAGCTTTTACAATTTTTATTTTATCACCTGTAAAATAAGGGTATTCCTGATAAAACATTGTTGCAGTATCTTGACCAAAAGAGATTGTATTTCCCTCGTTTAAGAATTTTTCATCTTCATTTATATAACCACGAACACCATTATTTAAAGATGTCCGTACTATGTAAGGTTTGCCAGTATCTGAAATAATAGTTTTATTAGCATCAAATATTTTCTCTGATGATTTAACCTCAAACAAGCCCTTTTCCCCGCCGATTTTGAATTCTTTCCAGTTAAACTTTCCAGTTTCAAACTCTTCTAAAACTTTTTCCTCTTCAACTGTCAATTTACAATTTTTAAGTCCTGCAGCTTGAAAATACGCCTCCAGCTCCGCTACACGCTCTGCCTCCAGCTCCGCTATAAAACTTTCCATAAAGTCAAAATCTATTTGGTTGTTTTTGGTAGGAAGGTGAATTTTTTCCTCTTTTACCTTTGCCCAGCCTGCTTTGTTTTCATAGCCAAATTTAAGTTTTATAGATTTTTGAATTGTAGTTGTAAAAAAATGCAACAAATTGTCACTTGCATCAAATTTTGCTTTTATAAGGTATGCATTATATAACACACCTGTTTTGTTAAGTTGAGTGTAAACGTTCCCTGTTGAAATTGCTCCATCATTAACAATATCAATTGTCATTTCAGCGCTTTCAAAATCTTGCGATCTACCGTAATACATTATCCCGTTACTACCATCTTTTGCGTTTACAAGAGGTAGATCGTATTCTAACGTTTTTTCTTTTGAAACATCATTATCCTTATCAAAAATTGCCTTTAAAAATCTTAAATTTAATTTTTCAAACAATTCACCTAATCTATATTCTCCCCACTCAACACTCTCTAATTTTTGGTTAAGCAGGGTATCTATTTTCCCAGGCGATCGTCTGTTTGGTTATGTCCTTTTAATATGTTACTGACTTCCCATGCAAGATAATCACTTACTGTTTTTTTAAAATCATTTAAAGTAGGTTTGGTTTCAATTGGAGCAGTTTGATTCCAATCTGCTCCATTGTCTGGATCGATTGTATTTTCGTAGAATTCGTTATCAGTAAAAATTTTTAATTTGGACTTGCCGAATCTTACAAGATTTATTACTTCCTCGTATCTTGCTTTTGCGTTTTTTGTATCTTTGAGATTGTTACTGGCTTTTTTACGATTAGTTCTAGTGTAACCATCGTTGCTAAAATCAATGAATTTTACCATTTCGTCTTTCATGTGTTTTTCACCAATTTTAAAGACATAAATGCTTGTTTGAACGCTTGCTTTGCCAATGAAAATATCAATAGGCATTTTGATACTAGCAATTAAGGTATTCTTTTGAAGAATTCTTTTATTGTATTCTTTGGCTTTGCCGCTTCCTGCAGAGTTTTGAATAATTATGGCTGCGTAGCCTTTGGTCATCATTTGAAAGGCTTTTTCTACAAAAACCATTCCATTACCACTGGCCGAATATGGAGGATTGAGGATGAATGCATCTGCTGGGAAGCTATTACTGGTATTACCGAATCCATATTTACCATCAAAATCTTTTAATGAGTCTTTGTTTAGTATGTTACTACTCCCATCTCCCATTAATATCATATTGAGGATTGCAAGCATATATACACTAGATAGTAGTTCAAGGCCTAATAACTGCTCAGCTTTAATTCTGATTTCTTTTTGAATTAATTCATCTGGCGATGTTATTGTGTTTTTTGCATCTATTAACATCTCATTCATTGCAGAAACTAGCAACCCTGCTGAACCTGTGGCAAAATCCCACACATATGAGTCTTTGTTAATTCTAGCTAGTTTTACAAGTAGATTACCCACATAGGAAGGAGTTAATACAACATCATTGAGTTTATCTTGAGTAAATCCGAGCCATCCATACATTTCGTTAAAAAGCTTACCTGTAAAATCAGTTGTAAGCCCAATTTTGTAATATATCCCCAAATCATCAACTATTTTAGTAAATACTCTTTTTAATTGACTTTCACCGTTGTGAACTTTATTAATATTTTCTGTTAGTAGTGTGTTTGATAATGTTCTTAATATTAATTCTTTTTTTTCTTTTGGTAATTGTTTTTCTTCTAAGAATGATTGGATTTTTCTAATGATGATTTCACCGTCAGTATTACCTTTTTCTAATGAAGATTTTAAGTCGGATTTTTCTAACGGGCTAACTTTTGAAGGTACTCCTAACGTTGCTATAATTGAGGCGGCAACAAGATATACACGATCATTTTCACCAAGGCCTTTTTCATTTTGATAAATATCATTATTGAGTTTTGATAGGCTAATGTCTATCTCTTTCTCTCTCTGCTCTTTGAGCTTTTCCAAATCTTCAGGGGATAGGCTTAAATTATTGATTTTACTAATAAATTCATCAAAGTTTTCTTTTTTTATGAAAGATAAATCAGAATAGTCACCAACTTTTTGACCTGCACCTAAATTGCTTTTTGATACATAGTATACACCTATTTGGTGATGGATAAGTCCTGATACATCTTTATAGCCTGTTATTCCAATGGAAATTATATCAGTATAGTTTGTATGGTGGAGAAGAGCATTAGCATAGTGTACTGCACCGTTGACAGCATACGAGTTAATATTTTTTAGATTTGGTTCATTTTTTGATGTTTTGTTTTCTACTTGTCCATCAATATCAAGTTTTATTAATTTGTCCTTGTAACCCTTGTATTCGATCAACACAGGATAATAATTTAATTGATTATCTTGGAGTAAAAGCTTAGCATCTACTCGATTACCTCCCACTCCTCCATTTTTTGAATAATAATCATTGAGGGCCTTGTCTATTTCAGAGTTTAAAGATTCCTGTTCTAATTTATAATCTAAATTGAAACTTTTGAGCCAGTTATTAGCTAAATCTGCTATGTTTGGTTCTATAGATTGTGTTTTGTTATTATTCATAATTTTTGGAAATACGATTTATTATTGATATAAAACGATATCATCATATTTTACAAATAATATAAAATTGACAAACTAATAATTTTTTACAAATAATCACCCATGTACTCTATCAACTGCAAGTCGATAAAATACATAAAATCTAAATTAATTTTAACAATATATATATATATATATATTAATATGAACAACACAATAAACGATTTAAAAAGATTTAACATAGCCAAACTATTTAAATTTACAATCCTTACTACTTCAATATTTCTAATAGCAATATCAACAATCTCAACAGGATTTAATTCCAATGCAAGACAGAATGAAATCATTAATCAAGAATTATTTAATTCACCTCAATCAATTCTTAATGTATCATTTAAAGACAATGTATATTTAGATAATATAATAGACAATGAATTAAATAGTAATAAGAACTGGCAAGGTTTAAAATTTGATAGCAATACTTTTGGAATCAGCTCACTTAGCGGATTATCTAATATTGGAGGAATAGATGAAATGATCTCTATCAATGGACAATACTCAACAAGAACAATCAAGAGATCATACAAATCTAAATTACAAGAACTAATAACCAAGATTGATGATATCAAGAACAATAATCAATCAACTTCTAACGAAGAAGTCAAAAAAGAAATATCAAAAATGAATTCTTGGGAAGTAAAGAAACAAAGATATTTCAACTACTCTCAATCAAAAATCTTAAATATTTCTCTAGTAGGTAA
>JAYUKV010000109.1:0-2865 GCA_043764135.1 bacterium
CACAACTTTTTTTCTTAAATCATTACTATATCTCATAAATTTAAGACAGTATAGTTGATTAAAATTAATTGTCCAGTTGTGTTATGGGTTAGCTATAAATGCAGCTCTTTACAGTCCTAAAACTGGCGAACTTGGTAACGATTTTAAATTTTTTGCTTCGAGTGAAGCAATTGCTCACCTTCTTACATTTGATAATGTTAATCAAAATTACTTCGCTGAATTAAAAAATCAGTCTGCAATATTGGATATCATTACCAAATGTTATTCAATTAGAGATGGGGTAGCTTACTCACATAGTAAGTATTTTGCTCAAAGCGATGGCTTCCCAAAATTTTGTCTCTACAGACAAATGATGACATCTAGCGGGAAACCAATTAGGTATGAGGATGTTGAAGATAAGAAACTCGGTTACTCTTTGATCTCACAAAAGGGTGAGATCAAAGTAGCTAAAAATTCTATTCTTCGTTTTCCAGTTCCATTCTCCGTTCCTCTGTATCCTGAGGTACAGTATAACAATCATCAATGGGAATGCGACCAATATACAATCTTGACTAGAGCTTTTGCTGTAGAAGGATTGGATTTTGTTTATTTCCTGAATCGCACACATAAGTGTGTTGAGCGCGATAATTGCGTATATTTACCTTACGATATCAGATCTGTTTATTTAAAGTGCTAAACACTGTGCTGTTAAACCCAGTTCTTAGTTTATAAGTTTTATCTAGCAGTTTTGACTGTTGTACTGTTTGGTTGAGTTTGGTCCTCAGCCGAAGTGAATAATTCACTTCGGCGTTATTTTTTTATTTTAGATAAATTTTTTATATTTGATTGTAGATTGTCGAAGTTGGAGTTAGTTAGTAATAAATCTGTATCACGATTTTATCACAAAAATATGCCAATCACAATGAAGTGTTTGGTGTATTTTTTGTTATTAAACCTTAGAGACTGATTTATTACTAACTAACTAAGTTTAGGGTATTGACTAAATGCTTTTTTTAAGCTATAACCTTATAAGGTAATTAATTAACAATCGAGGTTTACAGTGATTTCACCAACTATTACTGATTTTAAAATGCAAGAACCTACTGCTTTTTCTGGTTACATCGGTAACCCTGAAATTGTAAAAGATATGATTGATCAGTTAATCGCATTTCATAACAGTAATGTAATGAAAACGATGAATCTTCCAACAGCTTCATCAATTATCTTGCATGGTCCAGGGGGAACTGGTAAGACTCTTTTTGCTAAACTAAGTTTTCAAGCTGCTCAGGAGATTAGCCAACAATTTGGAGAGAATGGTTTTCGCTTCAAATGGTTTGAGTTCGAATGCTCTAAGTTGGTATCCAAGTACCGTGGTGAATTCGAGCTGAACTTGCAAAAAGAATTTAATGCAATTTTCGCTTATGTTGACGAGCATCCTCTTAACAAAGCTGTGATTTTGTTCGATGAATTTGATTCTATTGCTGGTGCTGTAAAAGGTTCTAGTGATGACACAACTTCTATTAGGGTGCTTAATGCTCTAAAAGTTAATTTGTCTAGAGATCAAATTCAGGAGGGCTGTTTATTGATTGCTTGTACTAATAATTACGACGAGCTGGATGAAGCAGTCGTAAGAGATGGTCGATTCAATAAAAAAATCTTTATTGATTACACAAAATCCATTGATGACATCCGCAAGTTAGTCAAATTCTTCTTAACTCGTAAAGAGTTGATCCAAGAAATCAGCGAAGAGTATATCGAAGGTATTGTAAAGGTCCTTTTTGCAAGTGGAATTACAACCCCTTCCATGGTTAACACTTTGGTTGAAAGAGCGGTTCTTAATTCTACCAAAGAATTGATCCGTAAGCACCCCTCTTTCAATTTTCAAATTGTTGTTGATCATAATATTTCAGCAGCTACTTCAAAACGACTTATTATTCTTTACTTCGATGAGAAGCATCTGCATGGAAGTTTTGAAACAACTGCAAGTGATTTAACTCAACGAGTCGACGATACGGAACGATTGCAGCTTATTCAAGCAATTCTCCCCACCATTAAACCCAAAGTTGATTTTCGAAATGAAATTGGTCACCCTCAATACGAAGACCCACTTAAGGCTATTTGTAGAGTTAAACCTGGCAGTCTGGATCCAAATGATCCTAGTCTTACAGCTGAGGAGATCAAAGCTGAATTGTTCTATTATAAAGAGCGGCTTGATCAATTGAAAAATGATTCCAAGCAAATTCAAAGACTTAGTTTGCTTGCCGAAAAGCTAGCCAATCTCCCCAAATCACCTGAGGTAACTCAAGCAGCACAAACAGATCAAACATCTTCAAATAAAGATTCGGTTATCGATGCCGAAATTGTTAAAGAAAATGGACCTGAACTTACAGAAGAAGACAATCTTGCAACTGCACTTGTTGTATATAGCTATAATAAATAGCAAATACATCTCCAAGCTGCAGGACCTAGAATAAGTCAATTTTACAATCCCCTCCACTTAATAAGTATGGAGGGGAATTTATTATAAATAAGATTAGTTTACAATGAATAGATTGTAATCTTAAATGACTTCGTATAAACAATTCTCAACTTCAACTATAAAATCCCCTGGTCAATTATACTTTAATTGGTTATAATGTTTGTCATGAATAACCAATTGATGGGACTTACATCAGTCGAAGCTGAGAAGTTAGTTAAACAATTTGGTAAGAATGAGAATTTACAAAATCAAAATGGAGTTTTTAAGATATTACTTAGACAATTCGAAAGTCCTATAATCTATTTACTCTTATTAACTCACCTTTCGCAACCAAACTCCAACCTCATTTTAGCCAGTTCTTCAAAAGATCTTTTTAAGGCTTCTAAATATAGTTTTGATTTTAATTG
>JAYUKV010000110.1:0-9596 GCA_043764135.1 bacterium
GGTAATCAGAGTAGAGATCTAAAGTTGGTTTATCCAAAATCATGAACTATTATTGGGAGGTTTTGGTTTGTTGTAAAGTTGGTTGCGAAAGGTGAGTTACATAGTCCATAATTGTTTAACCAACGAGTAGCCCCCAAGTGTTTGTTAATCAACACTTGTTGGGTTTTAGTTGGATACAATCTGTACTTGTAAGCTTTTAACATAACCTTGATAGAATGGTTGATATATTTTACCATTAAGTCAATACTATGAAAAAATACAAATCACAATACTTATCAACTAGTCATCACAAATACCTGTGCAATTATCATATTATACTTGTTTGCAAGTAAAGAAAGAAATTATTACAAGGGAAAATCAATGATGAAATTCAACAAATTATACATGATTACTCTACTGATAGAAATGTCAAAATCAAAGCTATACAGTTTGATATTGATCACCTACATATCTTAATAGACTGCGCTACTAATATTGAACCTCACAAATTTGTTTCATATATGAAACAAAATACAACTTATCATATTTGGAAGTTACAAAAAGAAGTGCTTGAAAGGCACTTCTGGAAAAAACAGACTTTTTGGCTGCCCTCAGGTTCCCTAAACTTTGCAGAAGTTTAAGGTGGGGCACTGGTGGCTACTTTTGTTGCACTGTTGGGAATGCAAGTATAGATAAAATCAAAGATTATATTGATAATCAGGGGTAAAACTGTTATCAATGTTCTATACAACAAAATGACGCCACATATCACAGGACTAAAGTCGCTAGTGATTTGTGGCTGTGGCAGATTAAAAGCATATTTTAAAAATATGTTAAAAGTACTATACAAAATTGATACATTTTGAGTAAACTAATTCTCACCTATTTATATAATTTTGATTAAAATATCTAAATGTATTCAATTGACATAAAAGTCTTTAGTATTTATTCTTTAATTTAAAATATCTTATAAAACGACATATGAATAAAAACAGATTAGGAAAAATAATGTCGGTCTTCGTTATCCTGGCGCTTACAGGACTTGCAGTTTGGCAAATTTTTATTTTTTCCGGATTAGATAGTATTGTTAAGCTTACAAATTCTGCTTTTGATAACTCTAATTTAGATATAGCTGCATTTTTTTCTGGAAAAGTCGAAGTTAAGGGACAGAGAGACGGAAGGACAAATATCTTAATATTTGGAATCAATGAATTTGATGGTGATGGTGAGGGAACTGTCGATACAAATATTATCTTGTCTTATTATCACAATACTCGTAAATTGAGCACAGTATCATTTATGAGAGATATGTTAGTAGATGGAAATGTAAAACTCAACGCAATCTATCCAGACATAGGTAAATCAACAAATCAAAACAAGGAATATCAAAAATATTTCTCAGATCTAACTGGATTGCCTATTCATTATACTGTAAAAGTGAATATGCAAGCTGCAAAACAATTGGTTGATAAAATAGGAGGAATCTCAATTGATGTTCCAAATACTTTTAAAGATATAGAATATCCAAAATTTAATGATTATTCAATCAAATTCTGTGAAGAAAGACAGACAAGAGATCCATATATGTGTCCAGCTCCAAGGTTTAATAAAGGGGTTAATACATTGAATGGTGACAACGCGTTGATATATGCAAGATCTAGAAAAGGACAGTGTTTAAATGAAAAAACAGAAATATGGTACGACTTGGATTGTGTTGAAAATGGTGATGATGCACGTAATGTGCGTCAGCAAGCAGTCATTCAGGCTGTTGCACAAAAAATAAAAAATGATATTGATAATAAGAAAGTAGTTTTTGACTTAAACTATATTCAAGGAATCTTTGAAGTATTAGGAAATAATGTACAGACTTCGTTGAATATAGCTGAAGCTTTTTCATTAATGTCAACAATTAGATCTGGTGTTAATATAGAAGAGATGAAAAAAGTTTCAATTAATTACAAATCAACTGTTTATAAAAATGATCAACTCTTACTATGTGATACTGGAACATCAGATATCACATTATGTGACGGTACATCGTTTAGTATTAAAAATAATGGTAATTACGCTTTACGATTAAGACAAATAATTCAGAATCCACTTGAAGAAAAAGAACCACAAATAATAAATCCACAACAAGTAAATCAAAGATAATATGATAAAATTTTACGATAGAGCTTTTACAGTTCTTTTGATAATTACATGTATAATAATACTTTTTGTATTCAATCATACAGTTGTAAGCGGAGATAGTATGAGAAATACATATCAAACAGGTGATAGATTGATCCTAAATTTGATTGATCGTAACTATAATAGATCTGATATTGTGACTGTTTTCTCAGATAATGGAGGTGCAGGACAAATTCCTAATTCATTAAATACTGTTTATCAAGTACTTGTAAACAAAAGAACTGTACTTGTTAAAAGAGTTATTGGATTACCTGGGGAGGAGATTGAGATGGTTGATAAAAAAATTATTCTTTATAATTCCAAATATCCACAAGGATATATTTTGGAAGAACCATATGCAAAAAATGATTGGATATGTAACAACTCCCAACCAAATCCTGATTATTCTTTTTCAAAAAAGAAAATCCCTGAAGGATCATTTTTTGTAATGGGTGATAATAGAGGGTGTTCTCAAGATTCAAGATATTATGGAGCGTTCAAAAGAGAATCAATACTAGGAAGGGTTGTTAATAAATTTGTTTGGTTATGGTAAAGTTTTTAAAAGAAAATGTATTATTGATAATGGCAATGATAATTGCATTATGTTGTGTATTCGTATTTAACTCAACTAATGTTGAGGGTATAAGTATGAATAATACTTTAAAAGATGGTGATAAATTAGTTACAGATATTATTTCCAAAAATTATCAAAGAAAAGATGTAGTGATTTTATTTGCTGATAACCAAGGGCAGGGGTTTATTATTTCCAATTTATTAAATACTCTATATCAAGTTAATGCTAATAATAGAATGATTTATGTTAAAAGGATTATTGGGTTGCCTGGTGAATCGGTAGAAATGAGGAACAAAGATATAATTATATATAATAAAGACAATCCAAATGGTTTTGTACTGCAAGAAGATTATGCAAAAAAAGATTGGGTTTGTAACATCAGTGGTATTGAGTCAAAATCAGGTAATCCGATAGATTCAAAAAAAGTTACAGTTCCAGATGATTCATATTTTGTGATGGGTGATAATCGTGGATGTTCTAAAGACTCAAGAATTATAGGTCCGATTAAAAAAGAATCATTGATTGGTAGGGTAGTATTTAAATTAAAACCTTGGTAATATGGCAAAGTTTTTAATAGTTGATTCAATGTATTTGACCTATAGATCACACTATGCATATCCCAATTTAACTAACAAAGAAGGTGTTCCAACAGGAGCATTTTTTGGCTATGCAAAAACTGTATTGCAGTTGGTAAATAAGCTAGGTGTTGATCATTTGGTTATTGCTCGTGATTTACCCTCTCCTACTTTTAGACATGAAGAATTGGTAGAATATAAGGCAAATAGAAAACCGATGGAAGATGTGCTGGTCCAACAATTACCATTGATTGATAAGTTCTGTGAACTGTGTACTGACAATTTTTTTTCACTCAAAGGTTATGAAGCGGATGATATAATATATTCTGTAGTGAGTAAATACTCAAAACCAGAAAATGAATTTTATATTATGTCTGGAGATAGAGATTTATATCAACTATTTGTGTATGACAATGTATCATTTGTTAAGGAAGAGAGGAATTATGTGACGTTATTTAGAAGGGAAGATTTTGAGTTAAAATATGGTTTAAAAGCTGTGCAATGGGTTGATTATAAAGCCTTGGTTGGTGATGGATCAGATAACTTTAAAGGTTTGCCTGGAGTAGGTCCAGTTACTGCAACTAAGCTACTTCAAGAAGCTGGGTCACTATATAATATTGCACAAGAAATAGGTCTAGAAAACAATAATTTCAACCCAATTGACATCGGCGAGGCCAAAAGTTGGGCTATCAATAAAAAAAATCAAGCTATAATTGATAAAATGGTTGAAAATAAAGATTTGTTATTTCAATCTTACATGCTTTCAAAACTTGCCTTGTGTGATTTTTCTTCAACTGATTTGAGCAACAAGATTACTTTTGAAAAAGTATTGCCTATTTTTGAACAGAATTCCATGAACACTCTTGTAACCTACTATTACAATAACTTTGGTCAACAATTGACTCAAGAAGAATTGTTTTAAGTATTTTAGTAATTTTTGATCTACAATTTAATGTAAAAAAATTAACCAAAAGGTTATTTTTTTTATAAAGTTTTTTCGAATTGTATGTACTCTGGGTTACAATTATTAAGATATTGAGACGCTGAAACAAACTCTCCATTTCTTCCAGCAAAGCTATTATTTACAGCAAAGAAATTAACAAAGTATTGATTTGATGTATAATATCCTTGATTTTTTAAAAATCTTAATAATCCAATAGGGTGTAATACGTTCCTTCCTTTTTCTGGTAAAGATTTAATGTTTGAAGGTGATAATTCAAAACCATAATTTATATTTAAATTATTAATTCCTGCTTGTTCTATACTTTCACCTTTAGATATTATATTTAAAGGTAAAGAGTATCCAGGTTCGTCTTTTAATGGTGTAATAAAGACATCTGTGTTTTGGTTGGAAAGCTTGTTTATTGCTACGAATTTTTTGTTATAAATCTCTTTTGTGAAAAGATGAACAGTGGTCCACCAATATAGTGTAAGTATAGAATCAATAATTCTAAGTCTTCTATAAGGTTGGTCCATAAATCTCCACAGCCATTCCAATCCAAGCTTTTGAGACCATTGGGGAGGGAGTGTTTGTTTGGTTCCTCCACCAAGATGATCTATAGCAGCCCCAAGACCTGTTGCTAAGAGAAAAGAGCACGAATCGTCATTGATAATATCATGAATAAAGAATTCTTGTTTACCACTTGCGCCACCTATACAAACAAGAACTATATCTGGTTTATTATTAATAATTGCTTGTTTTGCTTCAATCAAATCAGGAAATAATTGATAAATATTAGTAGTTGTTAAAATATTGGAATTAGAATCTGTATTATTCTGAAATTTATCCATCATTAACAATGTATTGGTTTTACGAGTCCAAAGTGTTAGATCTAGTTCTGGGTAGATTTGTTTAATAAGTTTTTTACTGACTTCTTCATCTTCATTAGATCCTCCAATAATCATTGTTTTGTATTGTTTTAGATTACAGATTTTGAGGATTTCGTATGTAAAATCTCTTCCTAAGATAGTTTCATTTAGAGTTTTAGTTGAAAAATTGGTATTAAAAATACTTATATTCAAAAAACCATCGAATAAATTTATTATTAATTGCAGCACAAAAAAAATTACAAAAACTGGAACTCTTATAACTGTAGGTGCGTTAATTATTCTTTGAGAATATATTTCTGGTAGTAGATTATGTGACATAGTTCTGTACATCGACCAGTGCAATCCTTTTCCATCTATCGCAGCAAATGTTGATTCATTTAATACCTTTTTATACCAAGGATTACGATTTGCTCTTAATAAAAATTCTGAATAAAGCCAGTACAAAGAGTGTTTTTTGTTTTGCTCAAGATTTACAATTTTTTCCTTCAATTCCCATTTGGTTATTTGTGGAAGATTTACATCAAAAAGCTTTACCATATATGTAATAACTCTTGTTTAAATCGTATTAGTTGTCAAAATTGACTAAAATATACTTCTTGTTCTTAATTGGAATATGTATAACTTGGGATTGGTTGTTCCAACATATAATGAAAGTGAGAATATTGTGAATTTATTGAATTTACTCGTTGACAACCTAAATATTAAGACTATTAAGACTAAAGTGCTTATCATGGATGATTCTTCACCGGATGGGACTTCTGATATTGTAAGAAAATATATTGACTGTAATAAATTTGAAAATATAGATCTAGAACTTAAGATTAGAAATGGGAAACAAGGATTGGCTAGTGCATATACACAAGGATTTGCCTATCTTATAGAAAATTACAAACCAACATTTGTAATGAGTATTGATGCTGATTTAAGCCACAATCCAAAATATATTTTACCGATGTATGAGATAATTAATAAGACCAATTCTGATTTATTAGTAGGATCTAGATATGTCGAAGGTGGTGGTGTAGAGAATTGGGGGGTATTAAGAAAATTTATCTCTAGAGGTGGGTCTTTATATTCTAAGATTATTTTAAATGTTAATATAAATGATTTAACTGGAGGGTTTAATATGTACCGATCATCAATATTTGAAAAACTTGATCTATCTAAGATCGATGCGAGAGGTTACTTATTTCAAATTGAGATGAAGTATAGAACCTATAAACTAGGTTTTAAAGTAAACGAATATCCTATTATTTTTTCTGACAGAATTAATGGTAAATCTAAAATGTCTAAATCAATTATGGCAGAAGCCTTATTTGGAGTTTTTAAACTTAAAAACAAAATCAAATAATATTTAATTGTCAAATAACTTTTTTTCAATTAATTGACAAACACAATAAAAATTTCAAAGGTTTTCTTACATGAATGTTTAGTGGTTAATAGCCTATCTAATTCATTCTGTCTGTATTCTAATATACAGTTTTGGAAATTAATGTTTTATATCCTTTGGAGGATTAACCATGGTTACAACTAAAACTAGAGTGACCGATCAACCACTAATTCTACCTCTTAGTACAGTAGGTATTAAGAATGTAAATATCGTTGGAGGTAAGTCTGCTTCTCTAGGAGAACTGATTCAGAATTTAACATCTAAAGGAATTAATGTACCTGGTGGTTTTTCTACTACTTCTTGGGCTTACTCACAATTTATCTCAGAAATTGAAATTAGAATTCGAGAAATTCTTTCTGGTTTAGATGTGAACAATGTAGTTTTGCTAAAACGCAAAGCAGAACAAGTTCGCAATCTAATTCTTCGTACACCGTTTAGTGCAGAGCTTCAAGAGGCCATTACCGAATCATATTTGGAAATGTGCACTCTCTATGGTGATAATACTGATGTAGCAGTGCGTTCTTCGGCAACAGCTGAAGATTTGCCTGATGCTTCATTTGCTGGACAACAAGATACATTCTTGAATATCAATGGTGTTCAGGATGTGATTAATGCCGTCCATAAATGTTTTGCTTCTCTGTTTACAGATCGAGCAATCAGTTATAGAACCATAAAGGGTTTTGACCACTTCAACATTCAAATTGCTGTCGTAATCCAAAAAATGGTACGAAGTGATTTGAGTTGCTCGGGTGTCGGATTTTCTCTCGATACTGAAACTGGTTTTAAAGATGCTGTGCTACTAACTGGAGCCTATGGCTTAGGTGAAAACGTAGTACAAGGATCTGTAAACCCAGATGAGTATGTGGTGTTCAAACCCAAGCTCAAAGAAGGTTACGAGTCAATTATCAAAAAGACTTGTGGTTCTAAGCTTCTTCGTATGGTTTACAACAAACCTGGAAGCAAGGAAAAAGTAAAGAATATCGCTGTGCCCAAACATGAACAAGTACAATTCGTTCTTAGTGACGAAGAAGTATTGAAATTGTCTCGTTGGGTATGTGCAATTGAAGACCACTACGGATGTCCTATGGATATCGAGTGGGCAAAAGATGGGTTGACTAATCAACTATTTATTGTCCAAGCACGTCCTGAAACAGTCAAAAGTCAATCCGAAGCTTCCAAACTAATCTCCTACAAACTCTTGGCTAAAGGTCCAATTTTAGCCGAGGGTACGGCAGTTGGTGAACGAATCGGTAAGGGTACAGTTTGGATTCTTAATGATCATTCTGATTGGGGATCTTTCAAACCTGGCAATATTCTTGTGGCTACGCAAACCTTTCCAGATTTGGAACCTTTGATGAAGCTTGCTTCAGCAATTGTAACAGATCAAGGAGGTCGTACCTGCCACTCTGCGATTATTTCAAGAGAGATCGGTATCCCAGCAGTTGTAGGTTGTGGAAACGCAACTACTGTAATTAAAAATGGGAGTGAAGTAACTGTATCTTGTTCTGAAGGCGAGACTGGTTATGTTTATAGTGGAAGTTTAGAATTTGAGATTGAGGAAACTCTTCTTGACTCTATTCCAGAAACTCGAACCAAGATCCTTATGAACGTAGGTAATCCTACTGAAGCTTTAAAGCTGAGTTTGATTCCAAACGATGGAGTTGGGCTTGCCCGCTCTGAATTTATCATTGCCAATCAAATCAAGATTCACCCTCTTGCGCTTCTCAATTATGATCTAGTGACAGATCCTCTGACACGATTTCAAATTGAAGAGCTTACGGTTGGATATGAACAAAAGACACTCTATTTCATCGATAAATTGGCACTTGGTATTGGTATGATTGGCGCTGCCTTCTACCCCAACCCAGTTATCGTGCGAATGAGTGATCTCAAAAGCAACGAATATGCCAACTTAATTGGTGGTAAACAATTCGAACCTCTTGAAGAAAACCCCATGATCGGTTGGCGTGGAGCAAGGCGCTATTATGACCCCAAATATAAAGATGCTTTTGCACTTGAATGTTTGGCGATGAAACGAGTTCGTGATGAAATGGGCTTGACTAACATCATACCTATGATTCCTTTTTGCCGAACTCCAGTTGAAGGAGAAAAAGTCATTGAAGAAATGGCAAAAAATGGATTGGTCCAAGGTCGTAATTCATTGCAGATTTATGTGATGTGCGAACTACCATCTAATGTTTGGATGGCGGATGAATTCCTTACAGTTTTTGATGGTTTTTCCATCGGTAGTAATGACTTAACTCAACTTGTGCTTGGTTTAGACCGAGATAGTGAGCTTGTTAGTGACTTATTTGATGAGCGAAACCCTGCTGTAAAGCGAGCTATTACTACGGTAATTCAAGCTTGCAAAGCAAAAGGTAAAAAAGTAGGTATTTGTGGTCAAGCGCCATCTGACTATCCAGAGTTCGCAGAATTCTTGGTTGGTCTTGGTATTGATTCAATTTCCTTAAACCCCGATACAGTCTTAAAGACTCGTATTTCAATTGCTAGTAAAGAATCAGCTCTCTAGCTTTGAAAAAACTATATACAATGCAGCACACAAGTGCTGCTATTTTTAATTATTAGTCTTAGTATAACAATAGTTTATTTACACAACTCGGAAATATACTTTTCTTGCAACCAACAAAACTCTAATTTTAAAATTAATTTTATAATGCTATGGGCAAATAATAGTAATATTAATAATCACTATGTTTGTTATATTAATAAAATTATCAATATATTTGTTAAATGTAGGTTAGTCTATAATTAAGAGAAAACTTAGAAATAGCTTAATTAATATCGCGATTGAAAAGTTTTGATTGAATTCACCATTTATAACTGATTGGAATTTGTAATTTTATATATTATAATGTAATAAACGATTGTTTCACTGTTAAGTATTTATGAGATAGGAATAAACTATAGTTCAGTTATACTAAAAAAATGTAAAACTTGATTAAAAATCTTAATTATTCGGCATTGCTTATCTTGAATAGGTGATATTAAACTTGTTAATTACTAAGTTAAGAGATGCTTTCAGCATCTCTTCTGATTTGGAATAACATTTAGTCCT
>JAYUKV010000111.1:0-9563 GCA_043764135.1 bacterium
TCCCGTGTTTAGCGGGACAGTTCTGTTAAAGAAGGGTTTTATTTTTTTTGACAATGATGATAAATTGTATTAATAATTGTACTGAGATCAGCAATTTCATTTTTTGACCAAATCACTAATTGGTCAAAATTAAAAATTAACAATCTTTAGTTGTATTTTCCGTTCAAACATCCGTACAAACAGTTAGGTAAAGAATCATGAATTTAAAATCAAAGCTGCAAAGTCTAAGTTTTCCAAACTTTAATCTCAAGATCCATCCGTTCTATCAAGATTATTACAGCGGTAAGAATCTTATTTTCTTTATTGCAAGTCTCGGTGTTGGGTTTATTTCTTTTTTTATGACAAACGGGAAGATGCTTAATCTTAATTATTTGATTAAAGCACCGACATTAGAAGGGGTAATTGATTCAATCGATCAATATAAATTTTTGATTATGTTCTATATTGCACTCTTTGCATTTTCACCAAGAAGAAAACTTGAGGAAATTAAGAATGGTAACCGCATTATTGCAAAGTTAGTCATTCATTCTACATTCTGGGAGACTATTGTATTTTACATTGGTCTGTTTTCAATTCTTGGTTTGATATTCAAGGTGATTTTACCTACTCAGGTTCTCTCACCAGCTAATTGGCAAATTGGAGTGGTTTTCTTCCATTATTTTGCAATACAAACGCCTGACGGTCTCAACTTCAGCATGTTACTCTCTATTTTAATTGTGAATGTTGTATATGCAATATTTCACATGAAACAGATCGTAATTAGCAAGAATAGCTTTATTTATCGACCGATTGATTGGTTGTACTTTTCGCTTGCTCTTGCAGCTTCAAAAAGTTTTTTTTACAACTATCTATCTTACGGAATGATTACTGCAGTATTACTTCTTGCATTGTTGTACTTTCTTGAGTTGCTTATTGCTAGACTTGTGTCAATTATTCGCTCATAATTATTGGGTCTTGTTTAGCTTATTAAGCCCCCCTTTCATAACTGAAAGGGGGATTTTTCTTCTTGATTATAGTATAACTAAAATTTACCCAAGTGCTTTAATTAAATAATTAATGTTGACTTGGGTATTGTATTACTTTTTACTTAGTAGATTGCATTAACTGTGGACAAAGAATCCACTATTTTTAGTTTCAAAAGTGTCCTAATTAGATTGTGAAAGGCTCTAACATTTAAAGTCTGCCCTTCAAGTGAGGAGACAATCTCCAAAATTGCAAAAATATCAAAATTAGCATTTGTCGAAGATGTCATTAGTTTGGTTACTTGTTTAATATCGATACAGAAAATCTCATCTCCACATTTCTCTAAGTGGCTTAACATTAAGCTGAGTTGAGCTTGATCGGTATTGAACTCAATGTTCAATTGTTGGATTAATTTGTCTTTTGAAACCATGATAATACCTCTCTGAGTTCTCGCTTTAATGTGGTGTTGATAACCAAAATTAACTTACTTTTTCACTTTAGTCAATTGTTTGACAATTAATTGTTAAGTTGTGATTATATCGATACGTATTCTGTTTTGGTGAATTATTAATGTTCAATGAAATTTTAGATGGTTTTAGAAAATATTCTCAATATTTAATTGATAGACAGCTTGATGTAGAGAGTCAATCTCCTTCCTTAAACATTACCAAGAACACATCTGGCAACTTATACAGCGATCCTATAATTAATGCTACAATTCAAGATGATCAACTATTAACAGTTCACAATTCTGGTAAAACGAGATCATATGCTCGAGGAGCAAAAGCGATTGTCACCTATGTCATTGACGGTGATACAATTGTGATTAAGTTTGGAAATAATATTTCTACCAAAGCAAGACTTCTAGGGATTGATTGTCCAGAGATTGTAGTTTCTCAAAAGAGTGAGTGGGTGCCAAAAGCAAATAGTAAAAAAGCATTTTGTTATGGTGAACAAGCATCGTCTAAGACTCGTAAAGTACTAACTAATAAGGAAGTATTTATCAACTTTGACCTCAATCCAATTGATCAATATGGTCGATTGTTATTGATAATCTACACTGATAAAGAAATATGCCTAAGTCAAAAATCAAGCACTAATGAAATTGAATATTCAAGTGTCGTGAAAAGTTTTAATTACGAACTAGTTCAAAACGGTTTTGCAAGGTCTTGTTTTTATAAAGACAATCCAACATTTGAAACTATTTTTGACCAAGCACAGGACCAAGCAAAACTTCAACTTAAAGGTGCGTGGGGGTTTTGCCCTTTTCCTTTTCAAGAATAGAATTTAAGAAAAGTTTATGATATAAAAAACAACCAATTTGGTTGTTTTAATTATTATACCTAAATATTAATATTGGTAACTTTATTATTACCATAATAACCATAATAACAATAATAACCACCTAAGTTGATAGATGGTTATAAATATAAGAAACTAAATTTGCTTTAACTTTTCTTCTGTGATTGTCCAGTCAGGTGGTTCGATGATATTTGGAACCCAAGACTCTGTTTTATCTGAGAACAAAACAATAGATTCTAGAAGTGGATACTTCTTCTTTAAATCTCCTCTGTTAAGTAGTGGATTAAATATAGTTAGTTTTTGGTCAGGCGTACCTGCAAATCCAAATTCTGCAGCCATAATTGGTTTATTAAACCTGCTAACTCGATTATATTTATCTTTCATAATTTCATCGAAAGGAAGAATTTTCTTGTAAGTAAACCATTCATAAGCTGGGTATGAATACCAACTCATTCCAACAATATCTACATAATTATCACCGGGGTAATATAATTCTTGTTTATCATTACCAGCAGGGGACCATACATAAATCACTTTACTAGTAACAGATTTACATTGATCAACATAATTACGATAAGCAAATATAAATAGCTCTGGCTCATTAAAGGACCATGGATATCTAGATGTATTATTTAGCTCCATTTCGTGACCGACTCTTAAATAGAGTTTATCTTTAATTTTTGAATCAGCTAATGAACAAAAATCTTTTATAATTTGATTATATTTACCATCTTTTATATTAGTCAAAAGCAGCTTACGATCATTATTCTCTTCGAATTGCGGCCAAGGTTCAAGTGTTACTATTCCTGGTTTTCCGATAGCTTCAATACGGCTCAAAATTGTATTGTTTCTGTCATCGAACTCTTTACCCCAAACACTGAAATAGTGAATTCGATCTATATTATTTAATAAATACTGATCTTCATTTTTAGAAAAAAGACCTAGTTTAATTGATTCTGTAGACTGTGGTTTTACATTTTTATTAATTACAAAGTACGCAATCAATCCATTGGTTAGAATAAATACTGCTGAAACTATAATTAAAATCTGTTTTTTGTATTGTGGATTCATATTAAATCAATTTAAGTAAAGATGCAATAGACAATGAGAAAAATACAACACTAATCAATACTGTATTCCAAAAAGTCTTGATGTAGGTATAGTTTAGCCCTTTGTCACTCGCCTCTTTAATACTTAGCATAACTCCTATAAATACAGCAAATGAATATGTAAATGCATTAATCCATGCAAACCACATATAGCCTTGATTGGTGTCTGACTTAGAGAAAGCTAAAATTGCAAACATATTAATTGAGATAAGTATAAAATGAGGTAAGAAATATTTGAAGTTAATCCCTCTAATCGAAGCTGTCTTATCTGTGATTTTTACTTTTTTACTATCTGATAAGGGGTTAAAGCCAGTAATTGATTGTAAAAATCCTTCGATTACTCCAATAACAATCCAAGGGAATTGTAATAACTGGAATACCATTGTTTCCCAGCTCATTGCCCATGCATTGTGAGGTCTTAATAATTTATTGGACTTTAATACAATCAAGTATATCATAAAGCTTATATTAAGACATATATACATTATCCAGAACGTTAGAGAATCAGTCTCCATAACCCTCTTGTTGGTAGTGATAGCGTAGATTGGAAAGATTAAAGAGATAAGTGTTACAAAAGACAGTGCAGGATACCAAAACATCCATACCAAAGACTGGATTTTCATTGAAAATCTAAAGTTCAAAAAGATTCTTGGAATTACCAACATACTAGCTCTGGTCCCAACCAACGCCCATTGATATTCTTGATGCATAGAATCTTTCACACCTACAGCTCCCATTCCATGTGCAATTGCATTACGTGCAAAAGCCCCTCTCCAGCCATGAGCGTTCATCATTGCTGTTGTAGTGTAATCTTCTGCTACTTCTGGTCCTATACCGCCGATTTCTTTTAGTGCTTTTACTCTAAGTGAATAATGTGAGCCAAAACATAGTGGTGAGAATGCTCCGTTTGAACCGCTTTGCATAGGTCCATGAAGAGTTGATTCCCAGAACAACCTAGCTTTAACAGTCCAAGATTGATTAATATTAGAGTCGCATATAGAAGGACTAGCAACATAACCAACTCGAGAGTCTGAGAATTCTTTCATTACTTCAAGTGCAAAGGATGAAGTTGGTTTGTGATCAGCGTCAAATTGAATTACATAATCATAATTTTCATAACCATAATGATCATAGAAGTACATTAAATTACCTTCTTTACACCTCTTCTTTCTTGGATGTACTTCATTAAAATACCTAGGATCACCCTTACGAGATGAAATTTTAACATTATTTGCTTTGCACCATTTGATTGTTTCTTGGTACGGATCTTCATCAGCTAGCCAAACATCATACTTATAAGGTAATTCTTGGCTAAGCATTCCTTCAAGTGTTGAGCGAACTACATCCCATGGTTCTTTAGGGATTTTAGTTGTAATTAGAGCTAGTCTTCCAGTTGCCAATTCTCGCTCCACTGTGTTTTGCTTTTGATTAAAAGAGAAAAGGAAAAAGTAAAAGCTGATTAATGGTAACCAGAAAACATTAATCGTTAATAGAATATATTCTGGCATTGAATATACTTTAGTATTAAAAAACCAAATATTAATTAAATTGTATAAAGCATAAAGCCATACTGATAGATAACCAATATGTATTAAGTTTTGAGTTAAAGTAAAAACTGAAACTTTTGAAATTGCAAAAGATTTTGCTGTGCTACTATTAGTGTGAGATTGCATAAAATAAAATAAATAAAAAATTAATTCAACTGTTAAAAATATGAATTAAAAGGCCAAAAACAACTTCTGGTCTCTTGTGTATAATTTGAACATAACACATCATTACAGTTATGTCAAAAACATACTTTATTGATTAAAAAGTTCCATTAAAACCTTGACATTTCACAAATATGATGTTAATTAGTTAAAGTCCACAATAAGCTACTTCGGTAATAATTATGAAAATTGCTCCGATTCAAAGTTACGCTAATACAAATATGTTCGAAGCTGTTTTAGCTAGTCAAGCATTGGCTCTAAGACCTCATTGTACATATCATTCTCAAGCACATCCAAGACAATTTTTGCAAACAGTTGTTGATATTTTAGAATTTCTAAAAGACAACGGCGCCTTTGAACAATTTGGATTTACGGACGAATCTTGGTTAATTTTCCAAAATACAATGGTTGTAAATGCTGTTTTTCATGATATCGTTTTCGATCTTAATGAAAACAATACGCCTAGTGTACTCAACGAAGAATTATCTTTGAGCAGTGCTTATCAATGGTTAAATGCATACCCTGATTTGATTCGATATGCACCATACGCACTCGAAAAATCAATGTTGCATACCAAAGTTACATTTGATCCTTCAAATGGTGTAGTGGCTAGTCCGATTTTTGATGGTACTGACATTCACAAACTAGCTCAGCTAGTTTCGGAAATTGGCGATAAGATTCATCTTCTAAGTTTTGAAGAGGATTTACAAGTTGAAGAGTTATTTAACCACGGTTTTGAGGACAATCTACGACTATACATTGAGATGCAGTTACGTAAACCTGAGTTTATTGGCAATCGCGAAGCTTGCTACAACTTCGTTCGAGATCTAATGAATTCCGATCAACTGGAAGCTGTGTTCTGTAAAGTAACTGAGATGATGTATAATTACTTCGACAAATCAGTTCTTTTTCATGTTCGTCAAAAGACAGAATTTGAGAGCTTTGCCGCAAAGCCCTCAGTAGCACAAATGCTAAATATGATCTACTATCAGTACTCTCAATTGTCTGAGTTTACTAAAGTGGTTCATAACACAAACGATGGAGATTTAACTAAGTTATACTTGGCTAAGATCTTAGCAGAGTACGATCAATAATCACCACTCTAGCCAACCGCTACCACATTAAAATAATGTGGTAGTATTTTTATTAACTTATTTAGAATTCAATCCTCCCAAAAAAATAGATTTTGACATTACACTGTTTTTTTGCTATAAGTATGAGGTAATGTTGGAAAAATTGGAATGAAATTATTTTTGAGTTTGCTTCAATCAAGGAGATTGCATGATCACTTAAAGGGCGCGTTGATTACAATTATGATCTTGATCGGTGGGTTGTATTACCTCCACCATGAAAATTATAACAAGTTCAAAACCAAAGCTGAAGTTGACTTTTATGCAAATAAAACTCAAAAAAGCACCGGTGATAGATTCACGGAATACCTGGATACTACAAAAACAAATGTACAATACGTTTACCTCGATGGTCAGAAGATGGCATATTCACTACTCCAACAAGACAATCAAAAATTCAGTACAACTGTAATTATAATAGGAGGTTTACCTGGAATTGATATCCATTGGGCTGAATTAGCTAATCGAATCAAAGATAGAGCTAATGTAGTTGTAATACACCCTCTTGGATATTTGCCAAGTGATGGTATTAGAACTACTGATAACATTGTAAATTCTGCTAATAAAGCGGTAAGAGAGGTTAACTCAAAACATGGTTTGTGGGACACAAGGCTTGTTCTAATGGGTGAGTCAATGGGAGGTAACATAATTAGTCATGTATCGCAAAACATAGCATCAGATGTCTTGATTTTACAAAAGCCTATGCCTTCAACTTCACAGGCAGCAGGTTACAGTATTGTTAAAAAAGATGGTGCTAAGGAAGATACTTTGCCCTATTTAATGTATGAGTTCTTGGGTTCGCCTAGGTTGGATAAAATGCTACCTAAGTCACAAGCCAAAAACATATTTATTAACATTGGCCAAAATGACACAATAGTCGATCCTATTGACCAAACAAAAGCATTCCAGACAATTCTTGATAGACCTAACGCGCACCTTCGAGTTGATTTAGACGGTGATCATTGGTCAATTGACTATGATACATTAATTAATCAGATCTTCGGTGATAATGAAATCTCAACTGAGATAGGTCCAGAACTCTAATTAACTATTAAACACCACCTTAAAAATTAAGGTGGTGTTATTTATTTAAAATATCGCTAAAGATTGTTCCTTAAACTGTTTGTAAATAAGTTTTTTTGGCTTCATAGCCTTTTTTTAAATAGTATCCTAGAACTGACATTAGTAATGCAAATTCTAAAATTCCTACTATTACATTTAAAATCGGAACTAATGACGCTAAGAACAACAATACTAATATAATATGAGGATAATACCATTTAGTCTTATCTTTAAATATTAGTACAGATAAATAATATGCGTTGATCGGTGAAACTAGTATTAAGAAAACAGTAAAAAGACTTCCTACCGATGCTGTAAGAGGTAAAAGGAAACCTGCTGATATTAATGTTAGAATAAATAAGATAGGGTAGATCGCAAATGATGTAACTGTTCCAATTGTAAAATGTTTTCCACTTGATTTATCTATTCCAATTTCTGGATCATATATTTTTTTAGCCTTAAATAAGATATACATCATTATTGATAAAAGTGTTAATCCAGATATTAGACCTGCTGTCTTAAAGTAATTAGGTAGGAAGTTAACGTTTTTTTCTGTTTCTTCTTTTACTGTTTTTTCATCAACAATTAACTCTCCTTGAACTTGAGGTTTTAAATTCTCGTTACTTGGTCCAGAATAAAATAATCTCTTACTGATATTAGATTCTGTCATATTCAGATTTGCTGTTGATAAAAGAGCGTCTCCTTTTACAATAACTTTTTTAAGAGTAACTTGGCCAGCTGCAATAAACACATCTTCTTCAATTGTCACACCTTCTAGAGTCACATTTGCTCCAGCAATTTTTGCTCCTGCTCCTATAGTTGTATTACGAATTGTAATGTTTTGCCCTGCTAATAATGCATTTCTTTCAATAGGTCCTTCTATTGTTATATTATTTCCTGCAATAGTTGCATCTTTATATAATGGGACCTTAATGTCTATATTATTGCCAGCTGTAACTAAGTTCTCATATCGCTTAGTGTTATCTGTTAAATTTACTGTATCACTGTTCGTGTCTAAAAACTGAACTGCATTTGCATTAATTGTTAACAACGAAATCATTAGTAAAAGCCCTAATGATAAGATTCTGAATTTTTTGTTCATATCAACAAACTTAATATTATAGCTAATCTTGTCAATATTAGGTAATAATTATTGACAATATTCCAAATAACAATTAAACCCTAGAAACACTCGCTTGAATACTTATGAGGAATTTGATGAATACAGATACAATTGTGTTTCAAATGTTTCAATTCTTGGGGGTTGACAAATGGTTATTGCGTCGAAACTTCAGATGGTATAAAAAACTTGCAAAAGTTAATTCTGAAGAATATAAACAGCAAGAACTAAAAGTCAGTTACTATATGCTTGGGAGAATGATCCTATCATTGTTAAGATCCCAAACTTATAACAAGATGGTTGAAGATTTTTTAGATGACAATGTTCAGGAAGTAATGCTTTCAAGTGATGATATTGAAATGTTACATACAATTAGAGAAGGTGTTATCACTATTTGCGAACTCGAATCTTGGGACAGAAGTTCAGTTATTGATTCAGCACTTCATAAAATTCTAACACGTAGAAAACTTACTAACAATCCAGAATTAATGAAAAAGTTTAGTTTCATTAAGTCCTTTTCCACTTCTCAATTTGTCTAAAATTATTAATTTCAATTACCTCATAAAAATATTTATGAGGTATGTTTTTTAACTAGAACTTCCGCAAAATCACAAAATCCTAACATCACAATGAGATAAAATCAAGGATTCCCTTTAAATGGATAATCCGATCTTATCAATTGTGATTGTTGTCTTTTGTTATTTTGCGGAAGTCCTATAACTAATAAAAGATTGAGAAATAGAATTTTTAAACAAAAAATTCCCACTTTACAATAAAGTGGGTAACTTAAAAAAGTGGGTACAATTAATTGATATAATTAAAAGATAATGTTATTTAAGTTTAAACATGTTTACCTTTCCAGTAATAATATCTACTCCTAAAATTTTTTTGTTGCAATCATTTTTTGCATTCAAAATCAAATATCGTTGGAATAGAGTATATGCATTATGACCAAGCAATCCAGCAAATGGAGTGCCGATAGCTAGAGAAGCAAAAAATAAAACCAAACTACCTACCGTCCAACCTTCAGTAAATTTTTGAAGATATAATGAAACTTGAGAAATTGATTCAAGCTCTTCTCGAATAATTTCATAAGGCACATCTTGATTTTGTCCAAATTCTCTATCAATTCCTACTTTAGTGCTTGAATTAATCAGTTCAATGTCCT
>JAYUKV010000112.1:0-9560 GCA_043764135.1 bacterium
ATCATTACTATATCTCATAAATTTAAGACAGTATAGTTGATTAAAATTAATTGTCCAGTTGTGTTATGGGTTAGCTATAAATCAGTTAAGTCGCCTAATTTCAATGTTTTTGAAAAAAGACAAACAGGAACGACTTTATGAAATCATTGACAGCTTTCAGTTAGACATTGAAAGTAAACTCAACGATTCACAAATCAATTTCTACCACGGTCTAAGAAATCTTTTAGGAGGCAATTAAATGAATACTGACAAGACTTTCAATCTAGATACTGGTAAAATTTTCACTGATTTTGATTACTACAATCAAGTAATTGATTTTCAAAATCAAAATGGAATGCGTAGTTTCACGATTAAAGAGCGTTTGCTTATAAACGAAGCTACAGATTTTTACTTGATCCAAGGGAAAATCATAGGAGAACATAAGATTGAATCACTTGCGATCTTTGCATAGTTAGGTTTCAATGCAAACCCCCAAACCAGACTCCTTCGCGGATCTGGTTTTATTTTTTTCCCTTTCTCTATCTACCAATTCCCAAACTTGGACTTCCAACTTTCACACCCTTACTAGCCACCTCCAAATCCTTTTCAATCCTCGATGACCTATCCAAATGAAATGACTTTTTAAGTGTTTTTTTTCATCTGTTGCAATCAATCCTGTTTCTTTGGCTCTTGAACTTGCAACAAGTAAACTTTGTTTTCCACTTGCTGGGTATGCTTGTTCTGATTGTGAGATTAATTCATTTTTAACTGTTTGACCTTGTGATTTGTAATTTTTGTTGCATAGCCATAATTTAAATATTAGTAGTTCCGCATAAATTATGCCGAACTGCCATATTTGAAATTTAATAACAATCTGGGTTTAATAAAAGTCGATTCAGATCAATCTATTTACTCAGATTGCTTATTAATTCTCCTTTCAAGGTTGAAAGGAGTGCCTGAAAGGCGAGGTATGTTCGAAATAACAATTGTTACTAATAAATTTGAAAATTATAAATAATGTTGAGACTGAAATAGGAAATGATTCATTTTTGCTCAACCAGTGAAGCGACACTTTACCATGATACATACAAATTCTCCAAATGAACTTCAATTTATATTATCACTAATTTTAGCAGTTGACAATTATAGCAATTTGACTTTTTACCCCAATTCAACGATATTTGCAGATATATGTTATTCCTAAAATCATGGTTATCAGATTACATTGATCTTAGTGGAATTGACGATCAGGACCTAGCTGATCTTATCTCCAGAAGAAGTAGTGAAGTAGAAGAAGTCAGAGTAATTACTGACTATTATGATAATAAAGTAGTAGTAGGTAAAATCACCAATGTTCAACAACATCCTGAAGTTGATTCTTTAAAGTATTTTGATGTTCAATTGGGTAATATGAATACAACTCAGATTGTATCCAAGGCAACTAATGTTCGTGAAGACTTGTTAGTACCTGTTGCTTTACCAGGGGCTAATTTTGCAGGTTTTGTAGTGTCTTCAAAAAAATTAAAAGGTATTGAGTCAGTTGGTGTTTGCTTAGGTAAATCAGAATTAAATCTTGAGACTAATTATTCAGCCGGCTTGTATGAACTCAATGATATAGTAAATGATAATTCATTAGGAAAGAGTGTTTGTGAAGCTCTTCCTGATTTGTTCAATGGTGACACAATATTTGATATTAAAATATTGCCTGATAAAATAAGTAAAATCGGTAATCACTTAGGAATGGCAATTGAAATTGCTACAGTTCTAAAAGAGTTTAATAAATTAAGAAAAGAAGCTAAGTCATTAACCCATGGTCCAGATCTTGTAGAATTAACCAAGTCTCTTGATACTATAAATATACAAGAGTCAGAGTCCAAGATAGAATTAACAGACACTAACAATTATTCTCAATCATTTGCAATGTTCGAAGTAAAATTAGCTAATCAATTCGAGTTAGATTGTAAATTGAGGAGAAGAATGTTTTTGATTGGAGAGAATTTAACTGGAACTATTGCAGATCTATCTAACTATATTCAATTAGACCTTGGTCAACCTAGCCACTTCTTTAAAGCTTCTACTTTAAATGCTCAATCTTTAGAAATATCTAAAACTAATATTGAAATTCCATTTAATGGTCTTGGCCAGCTTAAGAACACAACGCTACCTATTGGTGTTGATGTATTAAAGAGTAAAGACTCTATGCTTGCAATTCCTGGAGTTAGCGGTTCTCAAGAATCATCTGTTAGCTATGAAGATACTGATTTGGTTCTAGAGTTAGCTGCTTTTGATTACAGTAAAGTTGCTAAAAACTCTTTTCTATTAAACTTCAGATCTTCTGCAGCAAAGCTGTATTGTTCTGAAGTTGATCAATACGCATCTATTCTAGCTTTTAAGAGAATTCTAGAACACATCAACCCTCAAAACATAAAATCAAAGCTTAACTATATCAATAACGCAAACCATTCATTTAAGACTTGGTTAGCATCAATCAACCAACCATTAAAAAAGAATATTGTAGTTGATTATAGATACATCAATGATAGATTAGGTAAGAAAAACTATCTTAATGAGATTAATTCATCATTACCATATGTAGGATTTGTTGAATCGAATACTATCAGGCCTTTTCCATTAGTAAATCTTGTATCTACACAAGAAGATATCACTCGAGAAGTGTCAAGGATTATAGGTTATGATAGTCTTGAAAATGAATATATTACTACCACCACTTCAAGAATTGCTAGCGATCAATATTATAATTTTATTAGAATAAAAGAATTAGTTTCATCTTATGGCTTTTACGAAATAGCTACAAGGCCATTTATACATGACAAAAAACTTAGCTTAATAGATTCAGATAAAACACTTCTACAATTGTTCAATCCATATAGAGAAGGGGTACTAACTCTGCGTTCTGATCTCAATATCACCTTATTAGAAACATTAAGTAGTAACTTAAAAGATGGTTTTAAAGACGCCAAATTATTCGAAATCGGAAAAGCATATTACCAAAAAGATATCAAAGTTATAGAAAACAATTTCTTAGGTCTTGGTCTTGTAGGTGATTATTTTAATACGGTAACAACATTAACTAATGATATTTTAAACAGATTAGAAATGTCAGAATATTCTAACGTTACAGAACTTATAAGTCTAGGGAATAAAACTAAGTATATTATAAATGATATTGAAGTTGCATCAATAATAGAAGTAAGTAACAAAGTCAAAAAAATGTTTGACCTACCACTTAACAAAGTTGTGTTAATTATAAATATTACTTTGCCAAATACTATCAATAATTTTCCTGCTTATAAACAGTATAAGGATGAGTCTCAATATCCATCAATTAGAAGGTCTTACTCAGTAGTTGTAAACAAAGACTTATCAACAAAAACCATAATCAATGAGATTTTAAAGAGGCAAAATGACTTTGACATCTATATTGACCCAATTGAAAGAATAGACTATAGTCTGCAAGATAAGCTGCTATTGAATATTAGATATACTTCCAAGGATAAGACATTATCCCAAGACGATATTCAATCAGTTGAAAAATATCTATCTCAATATGAAATCAAGGCAATATAAAAAAACAGCACCAACCGAAAAAAACTCTCAAAAAATGCAAGAGTTGATCACCCATGTATCTTACTTCATCCAAACCCAAGAAAAACTTAAAGGTCTTATTATTAATGTTAGAAGTGCAAAATATCATTTTGCAACTAACACTCTTAAGATCGGATATACAACAATGGATGGTAAGTATGGAACAGTTAAAGAAAAACTAGTAAAATCAGCAAGAGAATTATCTGATTTTATGTTCGAACTTAATCTATACAAATTCCCACCTAAAATAGAGTATGTAGTACAAAAAGAAGATTCAAAAATTCTTAAAGTTCAATCAATACTTGATTCTTTAGAAAAAATTGATAATGATCAGGACTAATTATGTGGAATTTTTTATTCTCGGAGTTGATATATAAACCTCAACTTAACATTATCCAGTTTTTATACAATATTACTGGAGATATGGGATGGGCAATGTTAATTGTTGCAATCTTTTTTAACCTTTTAGCGTTTAGATGGTTTACTAAGTCATTTTTAAACATGCAAAAGAGACTTGCTCTTACTCAAGATATCAAAAACATACAACACTATTTCAAAGAAAAAAATAAGCTGATCACTGAAAAGATCGCTGAATTATCCAAGGATACTGCTGCTAATGAACCAGAAATCAATGAGTTAAGAACTAAGCAAAATGCTGGAGTATTCGACCAACAAAAACTAATGGGAGAGTTAAACAAGAAGTTTAACATACAAGGTAATTATTCACTAAAGACAATTTTATTACAGCTATGGATCTCAATTGGTTTGTTCTCAATCTTTAAAGATCTAGTAGATAAAAAAGGAATGTTAGACGGTCTTTATGCTGGATTTTGGAATGGGCAAACTGTAACTAACTTTGGGGATAATATAAAAGCATTTGGCACAATAACTCTTTCTGATTCATTACAAAAAGCAGGATTGATGTGGTTACCAATAGTAAATGCAATATTTACTGTAATTGCGATGTATTATACTTTTAAGTATACGCAAAAACCAAAAGTTAGAGAAACAACTGAATTTGAAAAGACTCAATTGGTAAAAATAAAACTCCAAAATGAAAAAGACGGAGTCCCAGACTTGGATCCAGAAAAGATCGCAAGACAATCACAACTTGTAAACATGTTCTTAGTTCCAGCAATGACTTTTACATTTAACTTTGCTCTTCCAACTGGATTAAATTTATATTACTGTCTTCTATCTATTCTATATTTCCTTAGAACAATAGGAGCAGATTGGTTTTATAGAAATCACCAATATCAATATATGTTAGATGTGGTTGAAGCTGGTCCAGCTTTCCCTTATGAAGAACATCTTAATGAGCTTCATGATGGTAACTTTGATCTAAAAGGCACACCTACTGAGATAATGAATTATAGAAAATAGGTTTTAATATAATTAATAAAAAAACAACTCCAAATAGGGGTTGTTTTGTTTGATTATAGATATATAAGTTCTACCATTAAAAACTTATTTTAGAGGTATTACTACTTTAAGTTTAGTCAACTAAATCACCTATATATAATTCTTTGATTAAAGCTAGATTTTTTTCTGAATTAAATCTACCTCCGGGGTGATTAGGAAATAGATTAGTAATCTCCTTACCACAACCATTGTATAACTCTACTCCTCCAGGGTGTTTTGTAACATACGAGGTTAAGTTGTATACTTTTTTATCAACAGCTGTCCAGCATGAGCCTTGAGTCTTGTTTGCTTGAAGTTGAGATAATGGAATTTTTTTATCATCGCTTACAGTTTTCTGTTCAGTTGCTACAGGCTGTCTATTCATAATTACGACATATGCTGTGTATCCTATTGCAACAAGTAATAACAAGCCACAGATAGTTCCAATTATTGTTTTCTTATTCATATGTTAATCTGATTGCAGATATTGTGTAAGATGAGTATAATTAAGTCAAATAAAATTAATTTAATTACTATGTCCAAAATTAAAATTGAAACTAAAATAAATGCTCCAATATCAACTGTGTACCAAGTCAACTCTATAGCCAAACATTTAAAAAGATGGAATTATGCTTCACCTGGTTGGTATAATCCTGATGCTACAATAGACTTTAGAGTGGGAGGGAATTTTGTTGTTAAATATGGTTCTGATGATGGTAAAAACGACTTTGATCTTGGTGGTAAATATACATTAATTGAAAACAATAAAGTTATTGAATATCTAATGGGGGATGATAGATTGGTTAGAATAGATTTTGAAGATTTAGAGGATAAAACTAAAGTCGTATTAGAGTTCGATGCAGAAAATGAAAATCCTTTAGAAATGCAAAAAGAAGGATGGTCAAATATCTTGGACAACATGAAATTATACAGTGAAAAAATTTCTAACCAAGACTATGCTTACCTAGAAAAGGAAATATTAATTCAAACAACGCAACAAAAACTTTGGAATGTTTTAACAAACCCAGAACTTTATAAACAATGGTCTAAGGTATGGGATGAGTATTCAAGAATGGAATGCGACGAATTAAAGATAGGAAACAAAATCAGATTCTTAGGCTCCGAAGGGTGGGGAATGGAATCGGTAATTAGAGTTTTTAGACCATATGATGCAATTACATATATAGTAGAAAATGACATTAAAAACAATGAGATATCTCCGTCTACATGGGCAGAGTTTGAAGAAACTTATTTAATTGATGAGTTTGGAGATCAGGTTAAACTTAGAATTTTTGTTGAATGTACCAAAGCTACACAAGACATGATGAGTCAAAAATGGGATGAAGCTCTTTCGATAATTAGTGCATTATCACAGAATTAATTCTATTCTAATTTTAATAGTTTAAAATTAATTTGACCTAATAGTAAATTCTTGTTTATATATTGACTATTATGTCAGATATCAAAGATCAAAATCATATTTTCCCAGAACCAGATATTGATCCCAAAAAAATCAAATATAGACCAGTAATGGCAGGTGATGATTCTGTCTTAGAAATGGAACATAACTACAAGGAAAGAATTGTAATTCCTAACCACAATGTCTCGTTTAAAGGGGTGATTAAAGACATATCCAATACTAATCTTGAAGCTTTGGTAAAGATAAAAGAAGAAGACTTTCAGCCTCATACCGAGAGTGTAGTTATTGATCAAGCAACAGAAATTATCCAGAAACCAACTCACACTCAAAGCAAGCAAGAAGAAGAGTTAAAGAATGTAATCTCTTTTGATAAAAGGACCAAATTCAGCGATACCAATCTTGGTAAGTTTTTAAAAAAATTCTGGTGGTTGGTTGCTCTTGTAAGTATTCTTGGGTTAACTGCTATATATTTTGGAGTCGTAAGTTATCTTGACAATAACAAACCAATACCTACTGCACAAAAAGTAGAGCTAACAATCGAAGGTCCAGACGCCGCACCTAAAAGTTCTCTTAAGACATGGACAGTCAAGGTTGATAACAAAGATGTAGTTGATCTAAAAGATTTATCTATAGAAATGAATTATGACCGAGATTTTAAAGTTTCAAAAGTCTTTGGTAATGTAAAACCACAAGGAGAGAGTAATAAGATCTTCAAAATTGATAAGCTAGAAAAAGGCCAACAAAAAATATTTAACATAGAAGGTAAGCTTGAAGCCCAAGTAGATGTTGAAACCAAGATGACCGGTAAATTAAGATTCTTAATAGACGGCATTGAAGACAGTAAACAAAAGATCCAAGAAAAAAATTCTAACGACAAGATATCTAAGGTAGAAAAATCAGTAGTCAGAATTGATATCTCAGCAGATGCTAGAGTACCTATTGAGAGCGAACAAGAAATAAAGGTTGATTTTACCAACCAATCTGGTAAAGATTTAAATAATTTCAAGATAAAAATGACATATCCTGAAGTTGGAACAAATTTTGTTTATATTAGTTCTGAATTTTTGATCCCTGGAAAGACTAAGCAGGTTCTTCCTTCTGTAGGAGATCACACTTGGAATGTGACTACTTTACAGAATGGTCAATCAGGAAAACTGATTATCAAAGCAAGACTAAAAGGCCAGCCGCAAGATAAATTAAATTTTGTAGCAGAACTTAAGAATAACGACGATGATCAATTACTTAACAAGGCCGACAAAGAAATTATAATCGTTGACAAAGCAATATCAGCAAGACCGTCAATAGTTCTTGATGATTTATTGGTAGATAACCTTACCATTCCTTACAAGATCGTTATAAAGAATAACTATAATTCTGATCTGAAAAATATTAAGGTAATTGCAAGTTTTATCGACAATGCAGATCTGATTGATAAAGAAGGTTTTGAAGTAGACGCAGGTAGTCCAGCTCTTAATAAGATAGGTAAAGAAATTACCTTTACAGGTGCAGGTTTAACACAATTGCAACAGTTAGGTCCAAAAGCTGAAGTAACCTTAGAATTTAAATTTAAGACTAAGGCAATCAGTGCATTTACGACATCTACATTCTCACAAGATAACTTCTTTATCCAACCTAAGGTTACTGTCTCTGGAGATAATTTTGAATCTCAAGCAGAAACTGGTGATATCAAGAGAGCAAAAGGCGGTCCAGAAGTTAAGCAAAGTTATGAAATCATAACTGACGGCAACAAGAAAATCGCTAGAGTTACATGGGAAGTAAAGAATAGATTTAGTAATCTTAGAGATTTTAAATTAAGATCTAGATCACCACTATCAAACACTACTGCATGGAAACAAGAATCAGTTACCCCACCATCACAATCAAGTAAGTTGACTTACAATAAAGACACAGGTGAGATTGTCTGGAGTCCAGGAGACGTCAAAGCTTATACAGGCTACAATGGTCAAGAGCTCAAGGTAATATTTACAATTACTAACGACACTGATTCTAGAGGTAATTTCTTAGATACACCTACTTACACAGCAATTGATACACTCAATGAAGGATTCGAGTTCAATCAAATCAACACACAGGTCTTAGAAGGTAATCAAATAGGATATCAATAAAAACTTCATTATCATTTTAAAATTATAACTTAACCCAATCTAAACGGTTGGTTATAATTTTATATAATAATTTTAATTTAAATTACACAATGCTTACAGATCTCCATCCTAATTTATAAACTATACAAATAACCAACCAATTATTCAAAAAGCATAATTATCAGCAATAAAACTAAATATAAAAACCTCACTATAAATTCTCCTTTCAAGGTTGAAAGAAGTGGCCAAAGGCCGAGGTATGTTCGAAAATAACAATTTATTATAAATAACTTATATTTAAACCAACCCAAATCAATCTAATATTAAAAATATTATACATCATTAAAAAAATAGCTTATGTCCAATAACTATTAACCAACCCTGAATATATCATTTTAGCAGTGATTGCATTTTCTGTTCTCCGATGATAAATTTTATTATCACCTACAGCGCAAGATTGATTACACTTTTCCTCAAGATTTAAAATATAATTAACAAAATAATTATAACTCAAATTAAGATCAATTATAGCTTGGTTTACCTTAAATCCATACTTATTTAACAACACCCCTAGCTTACCTGCATAAAAACGCCTATATGGAGATTTTGAAGTGATCTTGTTAATTTTGTTTTTGCTATACTGTGTTTTAAGCATATAACAATACTCTCTTGCTTGTTGTTGTATTCTACTACTGTATTCATTTAGACTTTGTCTAAGAGTGGACTTGTATTGATAATCATAGTGAGGGTGGAATACAAGCTTGGCTAAATTGAGTTTGGTAACTTTATCTTTTTTTCTTTGCTCGATATATCTAGAATAGACATCTCTAGAAGGTCTGTTTAACAATTCCTTGGTCCTGGTTAAAATCCCAACCTCAATTAACAGTCTAAAATTCTTGTATATCGTAGAAGCACTACAATTAAGGACCTTAGCTAAGTAAGGAATTGAGAATCTACAGAACTGTCCCGCTAAACACGGGACAGCTTTCTTTTACACAATTAACCACCTTTAGGTGGTTAATTTGCGTTTATATTTTTTATTTAGTTAA
>JAYUKV010000113.1:0-9488 GCA_043764135.1 bacterium
ATTATTAATATATTGAAATGTTATCATATATGAATTTATCAATTCTTGTTGCCCAATTAAACCCAATACAACCTACCGATGGAGCTTTAGATCCTTTTAAGAACATGATTAATGTTTTTGCAGGTTACATAATCAACGCCGCTGTTCCTATTGTATGTGTTTGTGCAGTTATTTTTATTATTTTTAATGCCGTAAAAATGGGTACAAATGCGGATAAACCAGAAGAAATTAAAAAAAATAGAGGTGCGATATTCATATCTCTAATTGTAATTATTATTGTTTTACTTGCTCCTGTCTTAGTCAATATGTTTGTTGGATTAGGTAACAATATTAAACAACAATCAGCACCAGCACCGAAGCTATAAAATTATAAGACTATGACTATACTAAAAATTTTTAAATTAGTCCTCATAGTCTTTGTATTTTTATTTGTTTGTTTGGCTACAACTAATATTCAAGCAGAGACTTACAAACGGGGTAATTTTAGATTTGATTATAACCTTAAAAATATTGATACAATTGTTAATAGTAAACAAACACCTAGAGATAAAAGAGACGCTTTAATAGCTGAATACATGGTTACGAATTCTCAAAATGAGAGATACCAAATATCCAACAAAATACAAGAGATAAACAAGCAAATAGGAGACATAAAAGACTATGAACAAAGTCAAAAAGCTATATACGCCCCTGAAGTGTTGCAAAACTCAAAGACGGCTAGTAGTTTTATGGAATTTATGACCAGCGGGACAGGTTTAACAATTATTAGTCCTAAGGGCGGATCAACTGATAATATGTATGAGTGTCAAGACTTCATACAATTTGGACAACTAAAGATACCGTCGTTTTGTGCAGTTGAAAAGTTACCAAATTACTATCCTTTTGTAGTTCTTGTAGCCTTTATTTTCTTGATTAAAGGAGCTATAACAATACTACAGAAATATAAACCAGATAGCCCTCTTTTTGTTTCTCATATAAGGAGAATGGGATTAGCTATGTTAGTATTTATAGTTGTTATGAGTGGTGCTATGGTTTCATTGATAACCTTTTCAGCAGGTGTTACTAATCAGTTTACTAAATTAGGTTTAATGACGTTTCAAAGTAGAACAGCGACGGACTGTAACGCTAATTTACAATTAAACCAAAATAACCAACAACCAACAAATACTACCTCTAAAAACTCTTCTGTATGTGCCTTTTGGAGGAAAACAGGTGATAAGTGCTTAACTCAATACGGCATGACTTGTGCTATTGAAGAAAGTACTTACAACGAATTAGCAGATGGGGTGATGAAAACAAAGATTGTAGACGTTAAGAAAACCCTTTTTGAGTTTGATTTGCCAGTCGCAGGAACTCAAAGAATTCCTTGTGAATTTTGTGATTTAGGTGTTAAAACTTCTTACTTTTGGTCTTCATACTTCCAAAATTTGCCTTTGATGTTCTATGTCTTTATAATGATGGCAACCCTACCTTTGGTAATTCTAGTTATGTTATTATTAGAGTTTATCAAATTCTTATTTAAAGTCTATCTACTACCAATTCGAGCAGGTGCAGACTTGGACGGAGGAAATAGGGTAGCAGATGATATGGCGGATATATTCCAATATTTTACTAAAGTAGCGTCATTATCTATTGTCTTATCTTTATTTTTCTACTTAATGCAGTATATATTTGTAACCACAGGTCAAATATTCGCAGTAATTTATGTCTTTATTATCAGTGGTATTCTTTTAAGTTTTGCTAGTATGTTTAATGACAGAGTAAGTGAATCAATTGACCACGCAAAAGGCAATTTTAGGGCTTTTATTGACCCAAATACAAAAGAATTTGCCAGTAAGTTTAAAAGAACTCACCGCCGTGAAAGTGTTAAGGAATCAAGCAGGAAAGAAAAAATAGAAAGGGAAAGAAAACAACAAATCAACAAAGAGCAAAAAGACAATGAGAAGAAACAACGAGAAACTTCCAAAACTCAAAAAACCGATAGTAATCAAAGACTGCCAAAAGTAGGCTCTAAAGAACAGAAACAAGGTCAAAACTTACAAAGTAATAGCCCTAATTATAGTAATAAATCTAATGATCCAGAGTACTTAAAACGAAGCCAAAGAGTAGACGGTAGGAAAAGAGATTATGGAGACCAAAGAAACAATAAAATTAATCAAAAATCAACTTAATTATGTCTAAAATATTTGATATACGTAACACAAAAGGAATGTTTACAGACCCTGAACAAGGAAACTTCTTAAAAAATACTTGGCTATGGGTAAATTCATATTTAATAGCCAATTTATTTGCTTTTATACCTTTTGGCTTATTTATTAGCACTGTTTTATTTTTACCAGTTCTAACTGTTTGTATATTCTTCAATCTATTTGTTTACTCCTACACAATATGGATACTAGGAATTTACGCAGTTTTACTTGTTGCATGTGCATTGATAGATGTTGAGAACATGAAGCTGTATAAATACTTTTGGCACCAAATGACCTTCAATAACAAAAAAGTAGATTTGAAACTGCCTAAAAAATCAACAGATGATAAGTTTTTTATTTATGATAATCAAATGTTATTAATAGCCGAAGTCAAAGAGTTAAAAGACTTTGACGAAAGCTCAAGAAGTAGAATTGAGAGCATGGTAAACAACTTTGGTAAAATTAAATTTATTGTCTCAAAAGAGCCAATAGATGAAGAGCTAGCCTCAAAAATGGCAGAAGAGTATATGAGTAAAAGAAATGTACTCAATAACGCCCTTTATCAGATGTTAAAAAAATCAACAGAAGAGACATTATACGGTCTTGATATGAACCATATCTATATTATCATTAGAACACCACTTTTAACTGGTAGAACTGGGTTTATGGAAACAACTAATAACCTTATATCAAGCTACAATTTGATAAAGTCTAGTTATCCCGAAATTAACATTTTAACAGATGAGAAAATATTTAATGAATTAATCTAAAATCATATGTCTAATAACCAAACTACAGAAAAAATAACTTCAATTGAACATGAAAAACCAATTGAAATAACCAAAGAAAAAAACTATGTTAAACTTGCTTTTTTATCTGAACAAGAAAGAAAAAAACGCAAAGAATTTTTGCCATTTAATACAAAAGTTAAAATGTCATATAATCAAAGATACTATGAAAAATACAACCAAGAAAATGACAAATTTACTTATGGTTGTACTTTAAGAGCAGTAGCCTACAAAAATAATATTAACTTTAATAAGGGAGAAATAGAAGATGTCTTAAATGATGTTGATACAAAAAGTACTTATTACTTTGATATTGATAAAATATCGAATATGGAGGCTTTAAATGGGATTATAGGGCAGAAGACCGAGAACAAGTCAAAGTCTTTAGATAAAGAAGCAGGAGGCTCACAAAATACATATATTGAAGACGCAAAAGATATGACTTTAGATCAACTATGTCTTGCCCTTGCTGACGATGATATATCAGTTTTTAAAGTTGGTTTAACAATTAAGATCGAAACTGATGACAAGGAAAAATTAGACAAGACGATTGAAAGAATAATTAAAAGAGGTAAAGACCGAGGTGTAACATTTGCCCGCAATATCTTTGAACAGGAACAGGAGCATAAACACTTACTTACTAAGTTATCTAAATATAATCACTTTTATACAGACCAAAATTTAGCCGACTTCTTACCGCTTTACACAGACTACAACATTAATTATAACGGTTGTTTATTTGGTTATAAACTCTCTAACGGTACACCTTACTTCTTTGATTTAAGAAGAGGAGCAAACAAGACAGCGACTATAATTGCTAGTGCTGGTGCAGGAAAAAGTCACATGATTAAAAAGTGGATAATGAACCTGATAAACGATGGCGTAAAAGTAATAATCTTTGACCCTAAAGGTGAATACAATTTTTTTGAAGATAAATTGACTTTTGAAGGTAAAAAAGTAGCTAAAAACTTTTACTTCTCAAGCAAAAATTCAATTGATATTTTTAAGTTTTCAAAAGATTTGAAGAATGCAAAAACAGCAATTTACGAGTTCTTAAAATCATTTACAAAAGAAGAACACGAAGCAGAGCTTGATATGAAAGTTGCTGATTATTACCAAGATAAGGAGACCGAAGCCCTAAATGAAGTTAAAAAAGAAAACGAAAAAATGGAAAAGTCAAAAACTAATGAAAGTAAAAAACTTTTAACTATTGAAGACGTTTTAGATAAATATATCAACTGGGATACATTCCTTGAATTTATCAAAGACGAACCTTACTATAAAGATATTCTAAGGATAACCAAAGGGGTTGAACACCGAGGAATATTTGACGGCAACCAAACTATGACTTTTGACCAACCTTTAACCGTTATTAATCTTTTTGATATTAAAGACGGTGAGAGTATATCACACTTGCTTGTTTATCTTTTAAATGTCTTAAAACACGATGTACACAACAAAGATCAAGATTTAATGCTTGCTACTGATGAAGCTTATATTTTACTTCAAAACAAGAAAACAAACAGAGCCTTAACCAACGTCACTAAAATTGGTAGAGGTTATAACACTTACATGACTTTTATAACTCAAGATATAGACGACATGCAAGATGAAGCGATCAAAATACTTAACAACAGTGCAACTAAGATATTCTTACGAAGTGAAGCGTTGCAAGCTGAACAGATTATGAATGCTTTTAAACTTAATCAAGACATGAAAAACACAATCATCAATCAAAATCTAGGACAAGCGTTGATAATTCAAAAGCTAACCGACGGGCAAAGTATAGACCATGTCCAAATTACCGCAACAGAAGAGGAAAAGAACTTGTTTAAGTTCTAATCTGACCAATACTAATAATTAATTAATAACACCTTAAAATCAATCAATATGGGCTTTATTGCAAAACTAGCTATTAAATTATTCTTAAACCTACTTATTGTAGGTGGTAGTGCCGTTATTATATTCATTTTGTTATTTACTCCAAACATGAATATGGTTTTTTATGGCTTAGGGGAAAACAAATACAACGGAACTTTTGACGTTGCTTTAGTCGCCAATTGTCAACAGAATAATGACGGAGTTTTTTGTGCTGAAAAAACACAAGCAGACTTAGATGCAGGAGGAGTAAAAGTTTATGATTTATCATTTGTCCCAAAAGACCCCAAACTATACAACGCCGTTTTAGCAATATCACTAACCGAAAATAGCCAAAGAGTTATTAAAGGAGATCGGGACAGTTGCGGAGGTTATCAACAACGTTTAAGTGAGATTGTAAGCCCTGATAGTCAGAAATATCTTGACGCTCAAACAATTCTAAGAGAAAGGGGTAAGAATGTATCAGATTATATAACCCAAGATGAAAGAGACTTATTAAACAACCAAGTAATAGCAGATAGAGACGGTAACACGGCAAATATGACTAATTATGGAGTAACTAATGCCAACAGTAGCGGAACAGCTAAATATTACAAAGGCTTTGAGGCAATTTGTAAACGTTGGGTAGAGAAGCTAGGTAATGCTTTTTTTGACCAAATGCAGGTCAAAAGATTTGAGAGGGAGAAAGTTTGGGGAAATAATTTAGATTTGAATAGATTAGAAATTGATAACCCAGATTATATTGAAAAAATGATGAATATAATTTTACCAACTCACAGACCAAGCGAAGGAGAAAAAGCAAAATGGAAACAAAGAATAAGAGACAGGTTTACACCTATATACAAAACTGCCTTTACTAATGCTCAAGCAAAATGTGGTTGCCCTAATAAGGTGTCATGTTTACCGAAAAAATCAAATAACTTAAACACTTAACAATATGAAAGAACAAATAAATTTAGGTAAACAATGGTTTGTTGATTTACCAATACAGGGTAAAATATTTATTAGTATTTTAACTATTCTAGCAATTGGAGGAACTGGAGGGCTTATTTATGTAATAAATAACCAGCCACCTACTCCAAAGTATGAAGTTAAAAACTTTGAAAAAAAGGACTTAGAAGAGCAATTTTTAATTGCTAATAGTGAAGAGATTAACCGTAATATTGTTCTCTTACAAAGAGAATATAGCCAAGCGGAAAAAAGTAAGAATTATCAAGGAATTGTTGACGCTTACTTTACTTTTACCGAAAATAGCAAGGGACTAATGGAATTACACGAAAAACTTTGCTTTATCATTTACCCTGATGGAAGAACTGGAAAACCTGAATGTGATTTAGTACCTAGTCCAAATAAAAGTGCATGGTCATTGTATAAAATTGAAAACAATAACGCGATTGTTAATTCTAAAGATGAGTTATTAAATAAATACAAAAATACATACATACCCCTAAGTGACTTAGCACCCAAGCTTGAAATGATACAAACAAAATATTAGATAACCTTGACCAGTACCAAATATACATTTAAAACAAGTATGTATTTTACATATTTGTATAATATGTTTATCTTAAATTACAAATTAAAACGATAAAACTATGATAAATTACAATAGTGACCCATACAGGATCAATCAAACAACAGTATTGTTGTTAGTTCATCTATTTAGGTCAGTTCCTCAAAATATGCTTTTAGCATATCCAAACATTACAAGAAATAACCTAGCTAGTTGGAAAAAAGCGGGTTACATTGAAAAAGATTCAGGTCAACGCTTTGCCAGTATGGTAACAACAACAAAAAAGTTATATGACAGATTTTACAACGTACCAGTAGGTAGAAAGTCCGAATTTTTTACTAATCATGATATACATGTCTTTGCGTGCATGTTTTATTACCTAAGAGATCTTAATGGTAGATTGGTGGAGTTAGAACGTGAGAAGTTTGTTAATAACGATTTAAAGCCTGATATTACCCTAAAAATTAAGGTTGCTGATGTTTTTACTAGAGTATATGTAGAAGTTGAAACAGGGACTAACAGCCTTGATAAGTGCCTTAAAAAGATAAGAGAATATAATAACCACTTAAAGGAAAGTATGGAGGACAACGAAGTACATTTTTATGTACCTAGACAAATTAAAGATAAGTATTTAGTTCTTGAAACTCAAGCAGAAGGTTATAAAATGAAGTTTTTTGACCTTTATGATATGCCCGACCCTGATAATAAAGAATTAACCAACAAAAGGAAAAAGGAAGACAGGGGGAAAGTAGCAATAACCGAACTAACAAACGAAGATGTCTAATTTTATCAAAAATTTTGTTGACTGGTTTAAGTTTAAGACCAACCTTGAAATTAACAAACAAAGACCATTATTTAATGAACGTGAAGTGTGGATGTCTCACACTGGTATTAATATAGGCTTTGAACAAGATGGAAAAGGTGAATCTTTTTTGAGACCCGTATTAATTCTTAAAAAACTAACCTCAAACAACTTCATAGGCTTACCACTATCTACCAGTTTAAAAAACGGTAGTTGGTACTCAAAAAGCTTAATAAAAGGGAAAGAAGGGCGGTATTTACTTAATCAGGTAAGATTGTTTGACACCAAAAGACTAGCTTACCTTGAAGAGAGGATTGATGAGAAAGAATTTAAGAGGGTTAAAGCTGATTTTATAGCCCTTATAGAGGGTTGAAAATAGAATTACTCCCTTTGCAGGGAGAGTGACTTACGTCAAAGTTATTTAAATTATATAGTTAATTTTGATTTAAGTCAAATATTTCCCCTACCCTAAGGCAGGTTGACGTGGCTAGGTGCCAAAAATATTTAACCCATGAAAGGACGTGACAAAAGCCAAATATACTAAAAATTTATAACAATTTTTTAACTATGTCAAAAACACTTATGAGGCTGTCTAAAATCTTTTTTATCTTCACTATAGCCACTTACAATTTTGTAAAAATTACACACCTCTATTAAGAGGTATGTAATATGAAAAAACAACAAGCATTAATTGGTACTAGCGGTACCAATTGTCTTACTGGCTACGCCAGTAAGACAAAAAAATACAAGTTATATTCTCACGAATTAACGCAAGAACAATTTAAGTTAATAGAGAAATATTTACCAATAGTCAAGCTGACTAGACCATTGAAATATGCGAAGATTGATTTTATCAATGCAATGTTCTATGTTTTAAAGACGGGCTGTCAATGGAGAGAATTACCAGAAAAATATCCGCCTTTCAAATCTGTACATAGGTATTTTAGAATCTTGTGTATGAAATTTGTTTGGAACAAAATAGTTAAACATATTAACATGGAATATGTTAAACCTAAGCATTATGGTCAGAAAAATAATTCAGGAGTGAAGATTAAAACTTCTAAGTGTAAAATCTCTTGTCCAGATGCGATGTTAATTATTGATAGTAAAAGTATTCGCACCAGCAATTACTACAACGGAAGTTTCAAAGGACGAGATGGAAATAAAAAAATTAAAGGTATCAAACTTTGTCCTGTCATAGACAGGGCAAGAAGACTCTGGAGTCTTCAAATGTATTCAGCTAATACTGATGAGTGCAAGTGTTTCAAAATTGGTTTAGAGAGGGCTATAGTTCCTAAAATCAAACCAAATGCTAAAATAGTTATAGCTGATAGATATTTTGATAGTCAACCTTTCAAAGAATATACAAAGAGGATTTTAAACTTAGATACTTACACCTTAAAAAGAATACCAAAGCGGAAATTTGAACTACCTGAGGACAAAATTAGAACTAAATATTTAGAAAAGAAAATGCAAGAATTAGTCAACCCACACCGTTATCTAATCGAACAATTTTTTGCTCACCTTGAACAAGCCCGTAGACTTGTTCAAGTCTACGAAAGAAAAACAAGTTCTTACCTAGGTTTTGTCAACTTACGGGTTATTCAAATGATGATCAGAAGAATGGGTTAAAAGATTTTAGACAGCCTCTATAAACACAATCGAAAAAGAAATTAAGAATAATCCAGAATTGCTTAATTTTCTGAGTAGTGATTTTAAAGAGATTTATTATGATAAACAATTCATTGACACAATTAACTCAATTAAAATTATAAAAAATGAATTTGAAAAGGCTTCAAATGAAATGTATAAAAAGAGAAAACTTGAATATGATGTTGAAATAAAAGTAAAATACGATAATTTGGTAAATGAAAGTAATTCAAGACTACTGATTGCCAGATCTAAAAAGGAGCTATTAATGCAACAGATTGAGAAAAAATATAAAATTGATTCGTGCTTTACTATTTACATGAAAAAATTATCTACAAAGAAAGAGGGTACGATTTTGAAAAAGACTTGAAAGTGTTTAGGTTTTTAGAAATACAAATATACGTATTCAAAACTCCAAAAGAAAATTATTTTAACAATATGACAATTGATGAAGTTAATATTGAAGATGGTGAAATTAAGTTTTCTTTTGTACTGTTTGATAATATTAAAAGCTCAATATCTTTCAACAGATCAGAAGTTAGTGAAGTATTAAATTTTAAAATTTGTGATCCGCAATCAAACGTTTGGTAGTACCGTTTGGTAGTACCGTTTGGTAGTACCGTTTGGTAGTACCGTTTGGTAGTACCGTTTGGTAGTACCGTTTGGTA
>JAYUKV010000114.1:0-9349 GCA_043764135.1 bacterium
ATTTAATCTTTTCTTTACACGAACATTTAATACAAAATATATCCTCATGATTATTCATGAAGATAATATTCACTAACTATTTAATTTAAGCAATGCCAATTATTCTAACTTATAGATTAGTCACTTATTTCACATTTTGAGGTTTGAAATGAATTTCTCGAATTTTGTCCGTAAAGTTAGTTTTCTTGCAATTGGTACCGTCACCGCTTTGGTTACCTTTGGTACTAATGTAAAGGTTGCTGAAAAGGTTGCTCCTAATACATCAAGCATCGCTTCAACACAAGTTCAAATTACTGAACCGCCTATTAAGAGTCAACAATTGAATAATTTAGTGCAGACCCAAGTAGCTACCACAACTTCATCTAATAAAGTAATCAGCAATTTGAATTTGGCTCAGACTAAACCTTCAACTCTAATACCTAACTTTGTAGTTAGTTTTGGTGGGGAATCAGCAAGCGCAAAGTCTGGATCAGTTTTTAAGTTTATTTGGAATGGTAGTAAATGGTTGTTTGTTGAAATTACCACAAATGAATTTTACAATGTTTCTCGGTATTGCGCAACAGATAATCAAGCTTGTCGTCAAAGTATAATTAACGCAACAAATGAATTTAAGAATACTGAAGAAAGCAATTGGTTTTCACCAAAAGCGATGGAATCTTGGGTACAATGGGCTTACCCACGTTACTAATAAAATAGCGTTATAACATCACACCAACTTCTAAGTTGGATATTTTTTTGTAAAAATTTTAAATTTATGCAATTATAGTAAATATGAATACCAGACATCCATCCATTAAAATAATAACTCAAGTTTTAGTAATTTTTATATTTAACATAATTGCAATACTTATTATTTCACTAATCGCGTACAAGCTTGGAGAATTGGAAAAACTTAGAGTTCTAATTCAAGATTTTGAAAATAATACTAATTCTGTAGAGATTGCAATTAGTTTGTTTACAACTACAGTTATTGTACCTCTATACGAAGAGCTATTGTGCAGGTTTAATATAAATACAGCAACAAAAACTGGAATTAGTGTAAGAATATTTTTTTCAATGTTAAATTTTATAACAATATATTTGATTTTTGGGTTTAATCAAGTTATTTTTATTTTGATTAGTATTTTAGTTTTATTTATCTTAATAGCGTCATCGAGAACAAAAAATAAATTAAGTGATAAAACAAAATATTTAAATTTTAATAACTCGCAAATACTTCTGAATTATTTATTTGTTCTTTCTCATCCAATTTTTTTGTCACTTTCTAAACCGAGTATTGTATTAAACGGGTTAAATTTTTTGTATTACTCTTTAATTATATATTCAGCAATAAGTCTTTGTGTTAACAGTATGTTTTTTACACAAATCAGAAATTCTTTTACCAATAAAAATGGCTATTTTTATAGTGTTTTTGCTCATGGAATATTTAATTTATTGTGTTTACTACCAGCTCTTGTTGGCCTATAATTATATATGTAGATTTATACTCATTCCTAAATAAAGTAGAATTAAGAATATAACTAATTATTTTAACAAGTAACCCGAAGTTATTTATTAAAGGAGCCAGAAACAATTTTTCGAAATTTTCCATATTTGGATACATTTCTTTGAATATATAATTATGAAAACTGTATAACTATTAAACCTAGGGAAATTCTAATGAAAAAAATTACCAACTATTATTAGGTGGTAAATGTCTTATTTGTCCTTTTTGAATCTATAAGACAGGTAATAAGTCATAATATAATATGAGATTACTGTTGAAGTTGCATTTGAGTAAAGACTATTGAAACCTAATTTGTAGAATAGTAGGTACCACAGACCAAGTGAAACAATCATAATCAGATTAGAGATTAGTAATACTGATGATTTATCTCTGGCTAAGAAATACTTATACAATACTTCGTTTATTGTTTGAGGTAAGATTGTTAGACAAAGTATTTTTGAAGTATTAGAGACTAACCAGTAAGAACTATCAAACTTTAAACTCTCCATACCTCCAGTTAACACTGTTAATAAGATCAAAACCAAATCAACAACTAGAAACATCAGCAGAGTAATATAAAGGCTGTATTTAGAGCTTTTTCCTACATAGCTGCGAATCTGATTTTTTACTGTTTTTAAGCTGAGATTAACCAAGTCTTTGCTGAATTTGGGCAAAGCTACTAAACCTAGGCTTATTAAGAAGATTCCATAAATATTTAGAATATTCAACGAAGTCTCGTAATAAGTAGAGTCAAATGAAAGTCCAAAACGTTGTAATATCAATCCAGATATTAAAAATGGGGATATTAGAAACAATTTAGGAAGCGAGGACCTGGAGAATTCTTTGATATATTTAAAATTGTATTTAAATCCTGTTTTTAAAAATCCATTTAAATTATAGATCTGAAAACTCAATCCGTTTCTGTGTGCAGAAATCGCTAACATTAATGAGGTAGTCAAAAAACTTAGTGTTATAGCAACAGAACCATAAACCCCAAAGTCTTTAGATGATAAGTTAATTGCTGTAATGACAAATAGATTTGTAACCAAACCCATTGTGTTTTGCCAAAAGAACTTATTCTTCAAGTTTAAAAAACTTTGATAAAAAATCCCCCATCCAAAAAAAATCACACCTACCAACAATACTACCAACGAATATCGATAATCTGAAATATTATTGTTTTGTCCAACAAAAATACTTATCACACTATCAATATTGAATAACAAAAAGGTAACTACTGTAAACATTAAAATGTTTATAGAAATGAAAATTTCTCTTATCCATTCATTAAACTCACCTACTTCTTTAGATTCATATTTTGTACCAAGAGGAATTAGCGTTGAGATAATAGTTGCAGACAACAAAAAAGAAATAACCAAATCTTGTATTCTTGTTGAGTTTACAAAAATATCAGATTGAATACTAGCAGAATTAGCCAAACCTAAAACATAAGATTGTCTTATTAAGCCAAAAAACTTAGTAATTAAAAGTAAAAAACTGATCAATAATACCTGTTTTTTGGTTTGTGAGATATTCAAAAGTTTAGTTACCGTATTCTTAATTCGATCCAGGGGATTGCGACTCAGCATAATAATTGCTCAATATTGTATTAGAAAGAACTAATGATCATTAAGCCAAAGTCTCGCGATAATGTCAAATAAAAAATTCCCAAAAGGGAAAATTTATTGGTGGAGGTGAGGGGATTCTCACCCCCGTCCTGTAGGACACTGAATCAGATTTCTTGAATCAGTTTAGACATTATAGATAATTTGTTATAAGTAATAAGGCATAAATTAACAAATCCTTACCACTTTTTACTAGTATTACATAGTTAGTTACTAGTATTGCTAACTACGGAAGATTGAAAGTATAAATACAATCTTTAATATCCAACCTACAACTATATTTAAAGATTGCAGTTCCTGTTATAAACTAACTAAGAACTTAAGCAGCAACTGTTGAACCCTTGAATGAAGCAAGTAATCCATCAGCGAAGCTTGATAATTTGTTGTTTGCATTTCTGCGTAGATAAGGCTCTCGCCGCCTAACAAAATCAGCCAGTATATCCCACAGTCAATTATAGGACACCCCCTTATTAATAAACATAATCAAAAAACACCAAACCGTCAAAATTAATTAACGGTTTGGTGTATTGGATTACTCCCGACTAGAATGAAGTAATGTATTCAGCACATACAGTGGGGTAGTTAGATTGATAAAATCTAAAACATTTAAACAAATAATTTTTATTAGACCTCTTTTCTAATTAACAAAAAGTAGGATAAAATAACAATAAATCTCAATCGCAATGCGGCGATTGTTAGATTTATTGGTTGATTTATCGTAACGTTTGTAAATTAGAAAAGAGGTCTATTATAATAATTGCACTAATCTAACTATAAGATTAGGTATAACATATTATAAACCAGTTGTCAAATAAAGTAGGAATAACCTGCAATCCATGAAGGTAATACATTTGATTTTATAGAGTAAAAAGGAAGTTTGAGTTTTTGAAATAAATCTGATTCTTCTTTAGAAAATCCACCTTCTGGACCCACTAATACAAGATTAGTCTTGGTGTTTATTGTTTGAGAATTTTTTGATGGTAATTCTAAAACAGTAGGACGGATTGAATTTTTATATATATATTCAGTAAGCGGTAATGATTCAAGAATAATTTCAGGTAAATATGGGTTTTCACACTGTTCACACGATCTTTTTAAAATTAGATTTAATCGGTCCATATTTATTTTTTGAGAAGGGCTAAAGTAAGAGTAAACCAATACAACCTTAGTGATTAAAGGTATTGGTAAAATTTCGAATAATTTTTCCAAGTATGCTTTATCTACGATAGATTGGATTAATATTTTAGGATTAGGTTTTTGTATTACCTTAGAATCATTGATTGTATATTTTCCACTCGCTTTTTTGAAGTCATAGTCATCAACTGTTATTGTATAAATAGTTCCATTCAAATCAGTTAATTTTAAGACTGATCCTGGTTTAGGTCTTATAACTTTTATATGTTCATCTTCTTTTGTAAAACAACAAGATTGGATATCAGATTTAAAGATTATCATGAATTAACTTTTATTTTTGGTCTTAGTGATTGCTTGTTTATTTGATCCTCAGGAATTTTGGGTATTGCAGTTTCAGATTCAGGTTTTTGAAATTGATCAGAAACAGTTTTGATTTTATTAATTTTTGGAAGTAATTTTTGGAGTTTTGCTTTTGTTTCCAAGATAGGTGTTTCCTCCAACACTTTATCAATCTCTGTAATTGGTTGGGTTTGGATTTCTGTTTTATTTTCAGGTTTAGATTGTTGTTCAAATGAATGCGAAGGTTCGAATTTGAAATCATTAAACCAAACTTCATAGTTTAACAAAATAAGACCAAACCAAAGTATAAGATCAGCAGCATTGATATATCCCCAAGAAATTTTTATATAATCAGTAACATATCCATATAGAGTCTTTTCAATTAAGTTACTTAAAACTCCAACTCCGACAATACCAAAAGCTAAAGGATATTTATTGATTAATTTAGTGACAAATGCTGTTCCAAATGCAACACCAAAAGCGATAAGAAGTACATTTCTGTCCACAGGTAGGCTAAAGGGGTGTATATTTTGTACACCAAACAATTGCATTTTATTAACTATCAGGTTTAGGCATTGGGTAAATATAACACCAAGTACTAAAACAACCCAAAATATTTTATTAGGAATAATATTATTCAGTCCTTTAGATTTCATATAGCTATGATTACAAAAAATATGTTTTAAAGCAAATATTTAATTTATTATTTACTTTGATTGTCTATTAAATTTCTAAATTGACTCTATTGTATAATTTAATTAATATGTAATTATGAAATCTTCAAGATATTACCGAATAAAAGATTACAAACCATTGTTAACCAGTTTTGTTACTCTTTGTATTTCTTTGTTGATTAGTTTCGCAATGGGGCAACCTATAAATCTTCAGAGTATTGGTAAAGAAGTATTAGGTGCAAGAACAACGACCAGAGGAACTTGCAAACCAAATACGGTATATGAAGTTAAAGTAGAAAAAGCAATAGATGGTGATACATTGGAAATCAGCGGAAGCTGTAATAATAAGGTAAGATTGTTGTATATTGATACACCTGAAACCGTTAAAAAAAATACAGAAGTTCAATGCTATGGTCCTGAGGCATCGAATAATGCCAAAAAAGAGTTTAAACAAGGTTCGACAATATTTATTAAAACTGACAAAGCTGCATTGGATAAATATGGTAGATTACTTGCCTTAGTTTATAAAAACAGTAATGATTTATCAGATGTGACCAAAAGCTCTAATTATGAATTTGTAAAAAAAGGATTTGCAAAAGCAAAATTCTATAATCCAAATAATACATATAAAAAAGAATTATTAGAAGCACAAACTTATGCTATAACCAATGATTTAGGCTTATGGTCCCAATGTAAACAATAAATATGTTCAAAAAAATAAAATCAAAACTGAATTCAAGATCTTACTATCAGATCATCATAGTAACTTCATTGTTAATTGCTTCAAGATTCTTCGGATTCTTTAGACAAGCGTTAATTGGAAGTGCTTATATTGAATACACGCAAATTAAATACTCAGATGTATTCTTAAATGCTCAAAAAATTCAAGATGTTTTAATAGCAATTCTTATAATGGGAACTTTTATCTCAACTATTACACCTACAGGTGCCAAGATAATCCATGACAAAGGCGAGGATAAATTTAAAGAATATATTCAAATTTATTTAATTGTTACTGGTTTTTTATTCTTCATCATTTCTGTTTTCTGTTTTGTTTTTATTGAAAATATACTCATGCTTACTCAAAACTCTTTTTACAACAGTTATTCACAAGCAGGTGTATTAGATATTTATCTTAATAGTGCAAAAATACTATGTTTTGGAGTTGTGATTTTTGCCCTTAATACAATAATGCAAATATATTTAAATCTAAAGGAATCATTTATTTGGAATAACATTAGTGGAATTGTTACAAATATTGTTTTGATAGCTGTGCTTTTGCTTAATCCTGGTAATTTTGTATTTCCTTTATCTGTAGCGCTTATTGTGAGTTTTGGTATCAATATGGTTATACATATGATTGGGTGTTATAAGTTAGGATTGAGATTTACTTTAAATACTCCTCAAAAGTTTTTAGTAGCTTTTGAAGAGAATAAAAAGCAGTTGATTGTTGACTTCAAGCACTTAGCTCCAAGAATATTTATAGTTCCTTTGGCTATTATTGCTTCGTTTATGATAAGTTATATAGGAGGTAATCTTAGGCCTACATTCTTTGAAACGGCTACAATAATCCAGGGTATTTTCTTAACATTGGTTGGAGCAGTAGGTATGGTAATATTACCAAAATTAAGTCAATTTAGTAATACTGATTCTACTAAACTATTTATTGAAAGAATCAATACCTATGCTCTTAAGTTTATTCCAATAGCGCTTATTGGCTCTATAGTTACTTTTTTTGCTTCTAAGTTTTTATTGCTTTTTGTAATGTCTGCCAATAATTTTAGGAAAGGTAATTTTAGCTTTGTTGTAGTTGATGATAATATTAATTTACAAGTGCAGATGATACAAATTCTTGCAATTTCTATATTATTTCTGGGAATAAATGAAATACTTATCAAGTACTATCTGATAAAAAATAAAATCATTAAGCTTTTAATAATAAATACAATTTGTATTGTAGTTTTGGTTTTAGGGATTTTGATTTCGGTAAATAATACAAGTTATGACTTGGGTATTATAGTATCTTTCTTCTTTACTGCAGCAACTACGCTTCAAACTATTTTATATTACATAGGTATCGCTTTTGACAAAAACACAATTGAAGACTAATTTAGTTTACAAATATGAAAAAACAAGACTTCTTTGAGTCAATAAAAAAGTATATTGATCAGAAATTAGTAATGTTTGATTTAGAGGGTACAAAAAAGCTTGAAGAATCAAAGGATATTGTAACATACACAGCCAACAGAATCAGTACAACTGAGAAGTCAACCAAAATAAAATTCTTTGTATTGGCTTGTATAATCTTTGCGTTTGTTTTTAGTTTAATGTTGTTTTTATTTAAGCCTATAAATGAATCTAATGCTCTAAAGATTACCAAAGAGAATTTTATTGGGCTAGAAGAATCTACATCAAACAAAGACATGGAATTTAAGCTAAATATTTCTACAGCAGTAAAGTGGAATAACCAATATTATTTTTTTGATAAACAGAATAATGATGGGACCTTTAATGTTAAATTACCAAATAAAGATGGGTTACATAAACTTTATTTTTATAATTATAAAACTACAATGTTTAACAAAGAAATATCAGATAAACCGGTTTTGATTACCAAGGAGTTTGATTATAAAAGACCGCGTGTAGAAAATGTTAAACTAGATTCAAAATACAATAATTTAAATTCTACTTGGTCCTTTGAATCGGATGAAGATAATCCTTTTGTGTATATTAAGGTTGGAGGAGTTGAAACATTAATCTTTGATCCCAAAGCAACTTTCCAAGAAAACAAATGCAAACAAGAAAAAGTTAATAGCAATATAAAATATACTTGCCCAATAACATTTTCAAAAGAAGAAAGTGTAGAAGTTTCTTCATTTATAAAAGATAAAGCAGGGAATAAATCTGAAATATTAAACAATGCTAAGACAAGTTACGTAGAACCATTAAAAGTAGAATGTACTCAACCTCCATACAAAGTAAGAAATGAAAATGTCACAGTAAGATGTAGATCAAATAGAAACACTGCTTTTACAATCAATGGTGCTAAAAAAGAATCAATTGAAGCTGGAAAAGAAAAACTAGTTCCTCTTATCTTAGATGTTGGTCAATCCAACCAACAAGAGTTTCAGTATATTTTATCATTTGAAGATCCTAATGGTTCACCAATTGAGTTATCCTATAAAATATACAAAGACAACGTTCCGCCAACAATCGATTTCAATGCAAATACATTGAAAAATGGTGCAATTTATACCATCAACAACGAGATTAAAAATGCTTCTGAAAATGTTAAGATAGAACTAATCTTTGATCAAGCTACAAGTCCTTCTACAAACTGGTACTATAAATATCCTGATAATAAAACTTTTGATTTAAATGCGAATGGAACCATCCCATTAGTATACTATACTTCTGAATTTAAATTATGCGGAAAAGATCCTGTTACCAATACAGAAACATGCGTAAGCGCATATTCACCAGCAATTGTATCATATAATCTAAAAGTAACAGATGACGTTGGTAATCAATCAAACTATCAATGCCAACACCAAGCTAATATTTCTCTATCAACTCAATGTAACAAATACTAGATAGTATCAATTGATTAAAAAATAAATAAAACCCCTATTGGGGATTTATTTATTGAGTTTTTAAGTTGTTAGCTTCTGCAACAGCGTAGTACTCATTTGTATCATTTGATTGCAAATATCTTAATAATGATTTTCTCTTTCCAACCTTCTTTAATAGTCCACGGCGCGATGAATAGTCTTTAGGATTAGCTTTCAAGTGTTCTGTAAGCTTAATGATTTCCGCGGATAAAGCTGTTATTTGAGCTGATGGAGTTCCATCACCACTATTAATTACTGCAGATGACTTTTTAGTTCTTGGCATGTAATTAAATTATTTTTAATAAGTTTAATATAAAACTTAATTAAGTAAATCTTTTATTAACTAAATTGTCAAAATGTATTTGAACTGAGCCTTGGAGTTCGGTCGTTCCTCAACTAGCACATATACACATTTGTAAAGATGTGTATATTTTTTTATCATTTGATAATGATATCAACAACTCACTCTTGTAGAGCCTG
>JAYUKV010000115.1:0-2730 GCA_043764135.1 bacterium
AATTAAAATCAAAACTATATTTAGAAGCCTTAAAAAGATCTTTTGAAGAACTGGCTAAAATGAGGTTGGAGTTTGGTTGCGAAAGGTGAGTTATATAGAATACCATTATTTATTAAACTTGACCTCATTTAATGAGGTTCTTACATATTTATTTTCAAATTTAAAGTTCTTAAATTAATTTTTAGTTAGAAATTCAACTAAAGACCTTACTCCATATGCTGTTCCATTTCCTTTTGAGTCAACTGAAGTTCCAGCAATATCGATATGAACAACAGGTATTGAATCCGGTAATTCTTCATTATATTTTTTGTATAACTTAGGTTGACCTGAAGCAATTACAAAAGCAGCTGCTGTCTGACTACCTGCTCCTTTTGAGGCATATGATCCAGTATTTGACATGTCAGAACGACCAGTAATATCCTTAATACCATCTCTGAAAACTCTTGAAGGCATATCTACTTGAATACATTCTTCTTCAGCTTTTAAAAAGTAATTATAAATTTTGTTTCTAAACTCTTTGTTATTGCTAAAAATAGGCGCACTAAAACCAGTAAATGAACTAATTGCTGCTCCAGTAAGGGTAGCTATAGTGATTATTTGATCTGGTTTATAATTAATAACTGAGTATGCAACTACATCTGATAAAGTAAGTCTTCCTTCAGCGTCAGTATTTTTTACGATTGATGTTTGGCCTGCAATGTTCTCTAAAATTTCACCTGGCATGAATGATCTTCCGTCTGTCACATTCTCAACAATACCTGATAGGAATACCAATTTGTTATCGTAAGGTTGTGGTAGGTTTTGCAATGCTTTTACCACTCCAAAAATTGTTGCTGAACCAGCCATATCATCTTGCATTCCAAATGAATTTCCATTTTCTTTGATATTAACCCCACCTGTGTCGAATGTTAATCCCTTTCCAATAAATACAGTAGTTGAGGTTGGGGATACAACAGGTTCGATCTCAATAATATATAGATTTGCACCATGTTCAGATCCTCTTCCAACTGAAGTTAACATATTCATGCCTAGTTCTACTAGTTCTTGGTTCTTTATTGTTCTTACCTTAATCCATGGTTTATTACTGTTTTCAAACTCTTTATTTAGAATTTGAATATATGTTGTTGGATTTAGTTCATTGGGGTTTAAGTCTGTTACATGTTTTGTAAAATAAATACCATCAGATATAGAATTTATCCTATCTAAATCAACTTCTTGTTCAGAATTAATTTTGATATCTTTAAGTTTTACTTTATCTCTAAATGAATAACTAAATAATGAAGATTTTATACCAAATATAAAATTTTCCAAATCCTTTTGATTTAATTGAGAATTCTTTATTAGAATTTCACTAACAATATCTGGACAATTGTTAATCGCTTTTAATCCAAGGTTATAGTACAAAGTTTTATCAAAATCATTGATTTCTATTGGATTGCTTTCATATCTTGTTCCAATATATAAAGTCTTGTATGATTGATCATATAAATACTGACCTGATTTTGCTTCAAACTTAAATTGAGTTCCTAATTCAGTTAAAGATTCATTAACTGATGATATTAGTTGAATATTGATTTTCATAATTTATTGTAATAATAGGGGTATATTGTATGTTTTTCTAAGGTGTTCCGTTGCGTAAGATTTTGTGATTGGAGGGAGTCTTGATTTGTTAAATTGTAAAAACTCTATAAGGGTTTTTTCATTGTATTTACCAAGCTCTCTGAGAACCCAACCATTTGCTTTTTGAATGTATTCATGGTTGTAATCAAGATCATCTTGAATAAATCTTAAAGCAAGGTCAAATTTGCCAAATTTAAACAATCTGATATTTGAAACTATTGCAATTCTTTTTTTCCAAACAGATTGAGAGTTGTGGAATTGTTCAAGAATAGTAAAATCTTGTATTTGCCAACACCATTGTCCTATTTCTGAAACACAATTATCTACTAAGTTCCAATGATTAATAGAATTTACATTTGCTAATAAGAATTCAATAAGTATTTTCTGTTCATCTATTGCTTTGGCTTTATTGAATTTTGTAAGAATTACTTCTTGTCCAAAAAATCTCATTTCATTGTATTCAGAATCCATAAAATACTTAGCATCTTCCAGAGTCATAACAAAATAATATTTTTTTATAACCTTTCTTAATTCTGGAATTTTAATTGCCAATAATTTATCACCTTGGCAGATATCACCTGGCAGGGCTCTAAAAAACTTAGTGTAAAAAGCTATTTGAGGTGGATTACTAAGTTTATTAATCTCGGATTTTATTTTATTTATTAAGAGCATAAATAATTTTTGATATATTAGCTCTCTATGAAGGTTTTAAGAAATTCATTTTGAATTAAGAATGAAATAAACAAACCAAAAGGGTGAATAATGAATCCTGAAATTACTAAAGCTATAAACATAAATAAATTGTTTGTAGAAGTTGAAAAACCTAATAATGATGAAATATAAAGTATAAATGATAACGTTATTAAAAAAGGTATTATTAAGACATAGTTATATCTAAATTTGTAATTTATTAGTAGATTAATTAATCCAAAAAAAGGGATTATAGACATTAATGCTCTATTGTATTTGTTCATTTGCTAACTATAAATAATTTTTCAAAAAATGAAAACCCAAAAGCTACCCATTACCCACAAATATGTGGGTATCTTTATTAAATCAAATAAATCTCTCATTTGTTTTGCATAAAACAATTTATGCAAAATTCAATAA
>JAYUKV010000116.1:0-9259 GCA_043764135.1 bacterium
AACATTTAACTAAATAAAAAATATAAACGCAAATTAACCACCTAAAGGTGGTTAATTGTGTAAAAGAAAGCTGTCCCGTGTTTAGCGGGACAGTTCTGAATTTAAATTGTGCTTTTTATTAAATTGTGCTTTTAGCGTGCTTATTGCTTATGAAGAACTACCTCTGTGATATCCACCATGGTAACCATGGTGATGATCAGAGCTGTTTCCTCGATAATGGTGTGGGTGTTGGTGTTGAGGTCTAAAACCCATTTGATTAATCATGTTGTTGTACATACCATGATGACCCACACCATTAAATCGACCAACTTGATAATTAAAATGTTGGCTTAGTTGTTGGAAAGGATGGGAGTGTCCATAACCAATTCTTTGATTCCAAGCATCAAACTCGACTCCAGCTTGCGCTCTAGAGGTATCAAAATATTGACTAATTTCATAGACAATTTGTAACCCACACTCCATAGCTTCATCATACAATTTTTGTACGAGAAAAGGATTAATGGCTTGAACTAAAGCATTTTCTTTATTCTGAATCTGGAAAATCACTCTGAAGGATTTATGAGTTTGTGAACAATTAATGTTGACTACTCGTATATCACCATGATAATGCCGATTAACAAAACTATAAAAATAGCTACTGTCGTAGTATCCAAAAGGCAGATCCAGAATTATTGTCTGAAAGAAACTTTTTTTCATTTTTTTATTAGACTAAGAACTTTTACAGTTGTATAATTAAATTTATAAAATGTCAAGTGTAATTTTAATACCAATATATGATGTTTTCGAACATACCTCGCCCTTCAGGCACTCCTTTCAACCTAGAAAGGAGATTTTTTATGAAATTGATTTGCGTATTTTGAATTATAACTTTAATACAAGAATTTAAAATAGCCAATTGTCAATTATTCAAATCCACTTTAAAATATAAGTAAAATGGAAATAAATAAAAAATCTAAAGATCCACTTCATGGTGTGACTTTAAAACAGATAGTAGAGTATTTGTATACTAACTATGGATGGAAAGTTTTAGCTGAAAAGATAAATATTAAATGCTTTACCATTAATCCAAGCATCAATTCAAGCCTAACATTCCTTCGCAAAACCCCTTGGGCTAGAGCTAAGGTTGAGAGTTTGTACCTATGGGCATTACGCCAAGAGGGAAAAACTGGTACAATTGAAGTTGAATGAACCTGTTTAATAGTCTTATTTTATAATTAACAAAAAGTGTATATTCTTTTTACAAAAAGTAAAAAGTAGATCATAAACAATATGTTATAAATAAAAATAAAAAATCAAATAGTTAATTATGGGAGCACTTAGAGATAAATCAGAGAGAGTAAGAAGAGAGAATGAGAAAAATAATCCAGAAGAAACCAGAGCAAAGAGAGAAAAGGAGGAGGAGGAAAAAAGGCAGTTTGAAGAAACAAAAAGAAAGTTTTTAGAGAAACAAAAAAAAGAATTAGAACGAGACCACCCGACTTACACAGCACCAAAATCAAAAAAAAAGAAAGATGAAGAATTTGACTTGGATCGAGGCAATAGCAGAGTAAAAGGTGATGGAGATAAAGTAACCAAACAATTTAAAGGTACAAAAAAACTGCAGGAAAAACTTGTTGATGAAGAATTTCAAAGAGCGAAAGAATTTGCTAAGCAATTTCCAGGAGCTGATGTTCCAGTGGTTAAAAGAGACAAAGATGGTCTACCATACTTAGAATACCCATACTTGGACAAGGTAAGAGATATGAAACCTGAAGAACGGGACAGAATATATAGAGAAATAGCAGAAGCGCTAAAGAAAGCGAAAAAAGTAATGCCTGATTATAAAGATAACGTATATATTGATGAAAATGGTAGACCTGTGATTAGAGATCTTACTCATTTAAGAGATGCACCACCAACATCAGATGCGTATAAAGCCATTGAAACTCAGTCAGATGATCTTGATAATCGATTAAGACAATTAGATGAAGATATAGAAAAAAAATCACGAAGTTGGATCAATTGGAATACCAAAGAATTAGAGGCAGAAAAGGAAGCTCTAGAAAAAGAAAAAGAAGAGACTCAAAAGAAGTTAAGGGAGATTGAAGAAGCAGAAAAACAAAAAAATGATGAAGAGACAGAAAAGCCAGGAACATGGGTATTTACAGCAATTCTACATAAAACATTTCCTGACGTGTTCAATAAATATGGTGTGGAATTCGTAAAAAATACTTTGGTTAAAGATTTGTATGCAATTAATATGTTAATAATTACCCAGATGACTGAACAAGGTGAAAATAATATGTTCTTTAAGGCATTATCAGATGGTTTAGGTTTCCAAAAAAATGAGCATTTACAGAACAAAAATAAATATACTCAGCTTCGTAATAAATATCTAGGTATGTATAGCAAATCTAGGGCTGAGTTAATAGCTAATACTCCTGTAATTAGTGATGAAATTAGGGTTGGATTGATGTCTGTATTCTATACAATAGATTTAAGATTTCCTAATTATTTTTCTGAACCAATTAAAGAAATGATAACTTCATATTCTAACACCAATCAATCACTGAGATATACAGCCAATTCTATTAAGCTTTTAAACTCAGCTAAGTCCAGTAAAAACAGGTATTATAAACTGTTAAGTAGAGGAAGTGACAATACTTAAAATCACTGTTTAAATTTTACACAATATTGACGATAAAAATGGCTATCTTTTACCATTCTTGTCATATTTATCGTATTTAAAAAACTTGAGTCAACTCGATTTTATAAGTAAACTTTAGTTGCATGAAAATGCAACTATATTCTATGAAAACTAAAACAAATATATTTATAATAATTTTACTAATGATTTCACTTATTACCTCAATTCTTCCTAACTCTCTTGCTGTAGTCGGGGTAAACTATACAGCTAGTTCAAGCAAAATATACAAAAATGGAGTTGAGATTAAAATGAAAGGAATAAACTACTTCGGTTTTGAAACTTCAGATTTAACTATACATGGTTTATGGGCAAGGAACTGGAAAAGTATGATTCAGCAGATTAAATCAACTGGTTTTAATGCTGTTAGACTTCCTTTTTGCCCTAAGACACTTAAGCCTAATGCCGTTTCTTCTATTGATTATTCCAAAAACACTGATCTTCAGGGACTGAATTCTATTCAAATATTTGATAAAGTTATAGATGAATTAAATAATAATCAAATTTATATATTGCTTGATCATCACAGACCAGACTGTAATGCTATTTCTGAAAAGTGGTACACTCCAAGCTATTCTGAGAATCAATGGATTAATGATTTGAGATTTGTTGCTAAAAGGTATGCAAATAAGGAGTATTTCTTTGGTTTGGATTTAAAAAACGAACCACATGACTCTGCTTCTTGGGGAACTGGTAATAAAGCTGCTGATTGGAATTTAGCTGCTGAAAGAGCAGGTAAAGCTGTCCTATATACAAATCCGAATATACTCATATTTGTAGAAGGAATTTCTCAAAACCCATCTTGTATATCTACAACAGAGACTTATTGGGGTGGAAATTTTGAACCATATAACTGCAAACCAATGAATTATTCATTTATACCAAAGAATAAACTAGTGTTCTCGCCTCATGTATATGGCCCAGATGTATATCTTCATAGCTATCATAACAGCCCAAGCTATCCATCTAATATGTTTTCAATTTGGGATACTCATTTTGGATTTTTACACACAGTTAAAAACGAAAATGTTGTTATTGGAGAGTTTGGTGGAATGTATGGTACGGGCAATCCAAAGGATATTCAATATCAAGATACATTAGTAGAGTACTTAAAAGCAAGGAAAATGTGTAATAGTTTTTATTGGACTTGGAACGCTAATTCTGGGGATACAAATGGTATTTTAAACCTTGATTGGCAAACAATAAATACAAGTAAAATGACTTTATTAAATAAACTTTACACTGAATGTAATTAAAATGGAGTTAGTAAGTAATGAATCAGTCTATACTGTTTAATAACAAAAAATGTAACAATCCTTTCATTGTGATTGACATATTTTTGTGATAAAATAGTGATATATATTCATTGCTAACTAGCTCCAATGGATTATTTGCAAAAAACGGTTTATGAAGATATAATTATTTCATAAAAACTAAAAATAAAAAAAATAAAAATAAAAATATATGATGTTTTCGAATAAAAAAAGTAATAAAATTACTTTGTTATTAGCTGTATTTGCATTGATATTATCAAGCTTATTTATTGCAGTCGGTATTGCACCTATAAAAGCAATTGCAGCAACTCCAACAAATGCTAATCCTAATTATTTTTATGATAAGGAAACTGCCTTTGTATTAAATTACTCACTGGACTACACAAATAATGGTCAATACTTGGTAACTGATCTGAATGGAAATGTTATTACTACCCCAATTCCTGTGACTGTTTGGGGAGCACCTGCAGATACTTTAACTGGTGAATATAAAAGTCATATCGGTCAGTCAACCTGTGTTAGATATCTAATAACTGAATATCAAAGAACTAATGTAAATGGTGTTTCGGGGATAAATGCAGCGCTAAATGGTTCGCCTTTGACTAGTCCAGCTGATTTATTGGAAAGGGCTAAAATTTGTGCAAACTTTATTATAGATCATATGGAGATAAAGCCGGATGATGGTGTATCTGAAAGTATATCTTCTATAGTCTCAACTGCTGATCAAGGTGATACCAGTTCTCCTAATAAGTTGTTTTATTGGGCTTTTACTAATAAGGTTGGAACAGGAGAGTTTATCGATGATGCAAATCCAGCTAATCAGAGTTCAGCAGCAAGATCCGAGTCTATGGTGGCTTGGTCTATGGCTGAGCTAGCACTTGCACTTAAGAATGCTGGAAGACCAGCTGCAGATTACCAGCCTTACTTAGATGCAGCATTAAGATATTGGGAATGGAGAAAAACATCAGCTACTACATTGCCATTAACTTCTAACAATCTTGAAGCAGGAATTGGAAGGGATATATTTTATCCAAGTCTTGGATTTACGCTTAGTGAAATTACTGCAAATAGTACTTATAGGACAGGAGATGGATCGATCATGGCCGATGGCTTACCTTATGGGGCAGAACCGTTTCTTAACTTTCCGCTTGGGACTGGAGACGCTCCAAATCTTCCTTACCCGAATCAATATGCTTTACAACAAGGTGCGTATGTTTCTGGATTCGGTAGAGCTATACCATATACCAAGAGTCTTCAACAAAATCTTGGTCCTGAAACATCTAGAGATCAATGGCAAGATTTTGGTTTTTATCCTATCTTAACTGGTGACTATCCTAACTATAGTGTTAGACCACCAACTGATCCGCTTTTTAATGATGCGACATTATCTCAACCATTAACTCACTTTGCTGGTAGAGAGTTATTGTCTGGTACTTTAAGATCAGCTTGGTTGTTCTATTCTAGTGGTGTAGATCCTAATATATTTTATTTTAGAGATAATCCTGATAAGACTCGATTAGAAGAAGCTGATTTTGGTGTTGCAACCAAGGCTTATTGGGACTATATTAATTTCAAATTGTGGGATGAGACTCCTGGGGCAGAGGCTTGGCTGGAAGCGTTGAATAATCCTTACAAACCTTGTTTTTCATCTGGATCAGAGATACCGATTGGTGATTGGAAAGCGCCTACGATCGAATCTAAAGATCATACTGTTAATCCTGATGGTTCAGCTTTAGTTACTGTTGGTGGTGTTCAAGATAATGATTTTGAGTATTTGAATATTAACCTTAAAGGATCAGGAGTTGAAACTGTAGAAGTAGTTTACTCTATTGACAATGGTACTTCATGGATAAGTATTCCTGCGACCAAATCTGGAACTAATTATACAGCTACAATACCATCGCAACCAGATAATACAAAAGTTCTTTATTATACTAGAGCTAAAGATTATTTTAACAACTGGACAGCATTTCCTGATCAAAATACACCGATTGATACAGTTTCAGGTCCAATTGCTGCTACAGGCTCTGCAGTTCAGAGCTTTGATACATCAGGTAATGCTTCTTTGGTAAACAACGATCGAGCTCAATTTTATACCATAAATCCTACACAAAACGATCCTGTTGATTTATCTGTTGTTAAAACACATGATCTTTCGATTGCTGGAAATAATAATTTTATAGCAGGTGAAACTGTTGCATATACTATTACTGTTACAAACAACGGGCCAGTAGCTGTAAAAAAGTTTCAAATTGAAGATAATATTCCTGCTGGAATTGTGAACGTTTCAACATTTGACCCTGTTTTTGGTTTGTATGATTCTATTACCAAGATTTATACATCTGATACTGAATTGTCGGTTGGTCAAAGCGTAGAATTCCTAATTACTGGAAATGTGCAAGAAGATTTAATTGGCCCTCTAATATTAACTAATACTGTCATAATCTCTAATCCTAGCGACCCAACAGGTAATCCATTAACTGATTCTAATCCTGATAATAATATTTCAAATGATAGTCTTAATGTTGTACAAAAAGCTTCACTAGGTAACTACGTTTGGAATGATGCTGATAAAGACGGTATTCAAGATTCGTCAGAATCACCAATTGCTGGTGTAACTGTAAAACTACTTGATTCTGCTGGTAATGTTGTTTCTACAACTGTTACAGACCCTTCAGGTCTATACCAATTTAAAGATCTAACTCCAGGTGTAGCTTACACAGTAGAGTTTACTCTACCTACTGGATACACTGGCGTGTCTCCACAGACACAAGGAACTGATACTACTATTGATTCTAATATTGATGTAGTAACATTAAGATCTGCACCAGTTACATTAGCTGCTGGTGAGAACAACCCTACAATTGATGCTGGATTCTTCATTGATAACCCTAAGGCTTCAATAGTAAAGAAATGGACTGCACCTGCTCCATTATCTTACAAGATTGGTGATACACTATCATTTGAGATAGTTGTTACTAATGAAGGTAATGTACCAGTTACTTCTTACAATGTAGTTGATGATTCATTTGCTTCTGCTGCTACAGGATTAACTTGTACTCCTGCTATTGGTGATGTAACAATTGCTATTCCAGTTGGAGGATCTAACACACATACATGTACTGCTATTGTAAGTCCAACAGCAACAGGTCAATTAACTAATACAGCAACCCTAGCTGCTAAAGGAACTGATAAACTAGATATTGTAGCTCCTAAAACTACTAACCCTCAATCAGATGGTAACACTACTACAGCTTTAGATACTTCTTTAGATGCAATCAAAGCAAGCCCTGCTTTAGCTTCATTGATAAACACTCCAACTGTTGTAAATAATCCAACTATAGTAAATACACCAACTGTAAGGACAGGTGGAAATATGGACTTAAACATAATATTATTTATACAAATTATGATGCTATGCTTAGTTGCACTTAAAAGAAAATTAACTATAGAAAAGTAAAATCATTTATACAGACAATTTGAAGTTGATACGAAACAATTTATAGCCTATTCACTTTTTAATTGTACAAAATAATCGAATAAAATTTATCTAGATATTGATTCTGTTTTTTGTCTCTTTACCCAACGGTAAAAGATAAATAATAGGAGCGATATATAGGTAAATTTGTAGATTAGTTTGTACGGTTAAAGGGTGGATAGGCTATAAATCTCAAAAAAAATAACACCTTAAACTATTATAGTTTAAGGTGTTGTATTAACAGATCGACATTTCATCGAAACAGTGTAGAATCAATAAAGCTTATCCTCTAGTACTTCCCCAATAAAAACTGCAATGGTCGATGTGAAAATAGAATTTACCGCATCTTTACTCATTGACTTTTTCCAGAACCTAGCAGGCTTGATAGCTGACAGAAGCTCCAAAAACATTTTAATGGAAGAGTGTTTTGGGATTATTGACTCTAGTGAATCCAATCCTGCAACCGATCGGTTAAAGAATTGTTTTGAATTGGTGTAAGAGTTTACTAATGATCTACTTTCTCGTAAGTAACTACAATATGGCAAATCATCTTTAAAGGCTCTTAAAATTGGAAGTAGGAAATGATTGATTTTGATCTTACATAACCTCTTTTGTGAATCAGGAAGAAATAAACTACAGACGTATAGCACAAAAGCTAACAAAACAGCTTCTGATAATATAGCGTAGAATTTTTCTAATCCAGTTGCATCATTTGTACCTTCTGACTTTAATACCTCCAAAAATGGGACCGTGTAACTATGTGACAAAAACTCAAGTCTGTTAACAATAAAATACCTTAGTATCTCTATTTCAGAACTTGAAAATTGCCTACCATTAAACATCGAACCAATATCTAAGGCCAGTGAAGTTTTGGTAAAAAACATTTTGGGCGTTAGAAAAGATTCAGGCTCACCATCAACATGAGAGAATGCATGAAGCATTGTTAACGATCGAGTAGCTTGCTTATTTTCCATCTTGTACAACTTATAGCAAGAGCTAAACAGAAAAGTATTCAATTCTGAAAATCTCTTTCCAAGATATAAATGTTGTAAGCCATCTACTTTTAATGCTGAAGCCAAAACTGACATAGCATTAGGATAATTGGCCAATGTTTTTACATATGAATCTCGCAGTTTAGGGTGCTTAATCCAAGGCGGGCTTTTATACTTACCCTGTTTCGCAATGTCAAAACCCTTTTCCAAGTGATCAACGTATTTCGCAATATCGTTTAACATGTTTCTTACGCTTGAAAAGGATTGTCATCTTCACTAGTGCACGAACAGAACAATCTACTGATGTTCCAAATTAAGACGTCAAACATAAAACACCTTCGTTAATAGTAATTTAGAACCAATTTAGTTATTTTTGCTAAAACTGAATAATTATACAAATAATCCAAAAGTTCCAAGGTTATTGGATCTTTTAATTTATATGTAATTTATCATTTTTAATTAAAATAATTAAAAAGGTACTAATTATCTATAACATATATTTTAACAAATGTAAAATGCAACTAAACTATCACCTCAAAGAACTAACGAGATCTATTAAAATACACACCATAAATATTGATTTATGGTGTATAATTTTCGAACAAACTTAATAAAAAAATAAAAGTTCTATCTAAAAGTTGCAAATGCCCACCCTCCTAAAACAGTAAGAATTAACAAGTTCAAAGCAACGATAAAGACTTGAAGTACTTTTTGCTTATTCTTAGGATCGGACCATATAGAACCCGTTTAACAACTTTCTAATTTTACTGTATAGTAAAATTAATATGGTTTACAGCTCAGACTTATCAGAGAAAGAATTTAAAATAATCGA
>JAYUKV010000117.1:0-2709 GCA_043764135.1 bacterium
TTTGAGCATCCCACCAGAATACAAGTCATCAGAAGAAAGGGAATCAACGATATCGTATTTGATGTCAGGGAAGAGTTCTTTCAAACGGTTATCTACAAGCTTCTTGAATATTGCAGATAACCGTTTGAAAGAACTCTTCCCTGACATCAAATACGATATCGTTGATTCCCTTTCTTCTGATGACTTGTATTCTGGTGGGATGCTCAAACCCCTCGCAGACGTTATCGCTAAAATGATTAACGACTAACCCACTCCCCGATAGAAATCCTTTTTCTGTCGGGGAAATTTTTTTTATCTGATTTACTTTAAATGTTACATCAATAAAAAATTGAAACCATCAAAATCTTAAAAAAATCAAATACTGAAATGTTTTTTATGATCCACTTAAAAAGAATATATTATAAAGCTTTCAATTTCTTATCATGCTCAAGAATTAGCTAAATAAGTAAAGAGAGTTAGATATAAATTTATATAATATAATCAAGACTAAGACATTTTTACTTTACAAAATTTGAATTCTTTTGCAATCACATTTTATCATTTTGATTTCATCATTTTATATTACCAAATAGAAACTGTTTAATTAATCCCTCAACTTGTTGAGGGCTATCTTTAAGCATGCAATCAATACCATAGTTTCAGAAGAATTGTAATTTCTTTCATAGTTCTTGTTTAATCGTCTATATTTTTGTAGCCATGCAAATGTTCTTTCTACTTTCCATCTATCATGTTTGATTCTTTCATTAAGATATTGAGCTATTGTTTTTCTTTGTGTTTGAATCTTAATTGCTATTGGATGATTTGATTTATTTTTGATAAACCCAGTTTTTTCCATAGCTCTAAAGCTAATGTACAGCTTTGAAAGCTGTAGTTTTAGGTTTCGTGAAACGAAACCTTTGTCAGCATAAATTTCACTCATGCCATAATTTCTTTGTTTGAACTGTTTAGTTATTGTTAACTTAGCTCCTTTAACTTCAGCTAAATTAGCAGAAGTTACTCTTAACCCACATATCAACCCTAATTCATCGCACACAAGGAATCTTTTTATTCCTTTTACTTTCTTATAGCCATCATACCCATAGCTTGATGGTAGATCTGAATTTGATATGCTAGCACTGTCGATAACACCAATCTTTGCATTTGAATATCCAAGTATTTTTATTCTAGCTAATTTGTTTAATTCTTCCAACACAGTTGGAAGGATCATACGATCCTTCCACAGAGCATAGTAATGATACACTGCTTCCCATTTTGGGAAGCAATCAGGTAAGTATCTCCATTGAATACCAGTTTTTACAAAATACATAATTGCATTTATAATATCTATTTCTTTATACTTTCGCGGTCTCTTTGATTTGACGAAAAGTAAGTCAATTCTTAATAATTATAGCTGAGCCTCTGTAATTGTGTTTAGATTCATACCCAAACTAAATTATTGAGGCTTTAATTTTTTACAAGATTAATTAAACAGGTTCATAATAATACTGTACAAGTTACAACACATTCTGGAAAACAATAGATAAATTATTAATACTTAGAAATTATTAAATATTTATGTTTAAAAGAAAGACTAAAAGAATTAAATTAACATCTGATTTAAAGATTAATACTATTCGATTCTTTTACAAGCATGGTTTGGCTGCTACAATTGATTCATTCTTTGAAACTAATGGTTGTAAAGTTAGTAACAGCACAGTCTATTCATGGAAGAAAGAATATGACATGTATCATGATCATGGAAGATTACATTCATCTCTTGCTCCAAAGAGCAAGAGACCAAGAAAAGTAAGGGTCAGTTCCACTGACCCTAGGATAATCCAAGAGATTATCCGATTAAGAACAGAACACCGAACTTTAGGCAAAGCAAAGCTTTGCATAATGTTAAAGCCCTTTTGCGAAACAAATGGGCTTAAAATGATATCTGAAAGTTGGATAGGTAGGATAATTAACAAACTAAAAGATTCCAAAGCTATTCCAACAAGTAAAGCTAATTTTGATGTAAGATTAAATGGTAAAACTGGTAAGGTTGAAGTTACAGAAGTTAAGTCTAAAAAAAGAAAAAAGAAAACTAGAAAACCAAAAGATGAAGAGGTTACTTACTTTGGTCAGATCTTACAAATTGATGCTGTGGTATATCAGTTTGGAAGAATGAAAAAGTATTTTATTGTATGTATAGATTTACATACAAGAATAGTATTTGCTAAAACATATGACAATCTAAATTCTGCTAACGCAACTGATACAATTCAAGAGTTTGAAAAGTTGTATAGCATCGTTCCAACATCTGTACAAACAGATAACGGTTTAGAGTATCACAAATACTTTGATGAGTTCCTATGCGAATCAAATATTAATCATTATTGGAACTATCCAAACTCACCTAAAATGAATGCATATGTAGAAAGAATGAATCACACTCTTCAAGAAGAGTGTGTTGATTGGTACCTCAAATCCCTTCGGGATTTGAGACCATCAGAATTTAATCAAATTCTGAATAAATATTTACACTATTACAACAATATTAGACCTCATTATTCTTTACAATTTAAAACTCCTATGGAAATATTAAATTCATCTAGTGTTTTTCCAGAATGTAGGTAACCTATACAAACTGAAGACTTAACACTTTTTAAAAACCCATCCATATCCGAAATACTCCATAATCTCCTTTAATTCTTCATCGCTTACATCATACTCTTTTTGCCAGTT
>JAYUKV010000118.1:0-2692 GCA_043764135.1 bacterium
ATCTTAATAAAATTGAAAAGTACTGGGCAAATCTTAAAAGGAAGTTAAGAGAGTTATGGAATGATCAATTAGATGTAATGGAGAACATAGTTGAAGCGATAAGAATGTCTAATTTTAGATTGGGTTAGCTATAATAAGAACTTTGCAAGTTTATTATCTTAATGTGGTTTAAAGTGAAAAAAATAAACAACCATATTTTATGGTTGCTTTACTTATTGCAATTATCTAAACTAACTTGCAATAGCTTCTTTGACTTCTAGTTCTTCTTCAATCGAACAATCTTCGAGAACTGACTCTAACAATTGATCTAACTGTTCTTTTTGCTCTTCAGTAAGAAGACTCTGCAATGCTTCCATTCTTGCATAATCAAAAAGTTCATCATATTGACAGAAAACTGAAAACAATTTGTACGGTTCTAGCTCCAAGATATTAGGATGTTGATTCAAAATCAATTCAGATAAACAGACATTTTCAGCCTCAATGGCGTAGATAGAATAAAAATCTAGAATCCATTCATGAATATTGCTACTTTTTAAATGTTCTAAACGTTGAACCATTTGTTCGTCACTAGGAACTAATTCTTGTTGAATCAGTGTTGTAATTGTAGCTTCAAACTCAGCTAGACTTTTTTTAGCACTTTCAACAAATTCGGGTTCGTCGTTGTTAATTGCACTTGTGATTTGGTCAACTGTAAGATTGAGTGTAAAAAACATAAATTACATCCATTGATAATTGTTTGGGATTTATCGTTTAACTCGGATTCATACTCTTTTGAAAGAGAGTAATTAAGATTTTTAATTTACTAAAGTCTAACCATAGCAGTTTAAACATTAGTCTTTTAAACCTTGGTTAAATCTTTTGTTAAACCACAATATCAATAATTATTTTAAAATAAGCTTTTGTCAAATATAATTCGAAACTTGTTTTATTGTGTTTAAACTTGCGCCCTAGCTTCCCCTTCTTCTTTTTGTCTCATTAAATCTTTAGGATTTGTGGTAATTATTGAATGTTCAGTTGGAAAAGCAAGTACTTGTAATGCCACATGTCTAGGACCTGCGAAGAATATTCCTTCACCTACTCCACTATTTACCAAAATTTGCTTCTCTCCGCTTGTTAATGCAAAAACTTCTCCAATTAAATCAATTGTTGAAGGTGATTGTTTTAACAGAAGTTTAAGAGCTGAGTTGTTTACAATTGGTTTTCCATACGGAGATTGTAAGAAGTCACCTACATCTTGCGTTATACAAGTCACACCAAGATAGTACTTTCGCGCTCTTTTAACCAACCCAAGTAAGAATTTTGCCGAATCTTCATATTGCATCATGATCCAAGCTTCATCGATGGCTAGAATTCTTTTCTTTAATTCAGATCGGATTTCATTCCATACATGCTTTAATAGTATATACATTGCAATTGGTCTTAAAGATTCTTGTAAATCTCTAATATTATATACAACCAATGAGTTATTAATATTTATATTTGTTCTTTGATTGAATATTCCTGCAAAAGTTCCATCTGTATATCTGTATAGCTTTTGCGCTAAAACTTCCCCTCCTTCGATACCATTTAATATTTCAACAAGGTCACTCATCGTAGGTGATTGCACTGTATTAAAGTCAGATGCTGCAGTTATATCTCTTCTAGAGTACGTTTCTGATATCGCCTTTTCCATAACAGAAGTTTCTTCAACTGTCATTTTACCAACCATTAGTGAAATCAATCCTAATAAGTCAATTATAGCTGTTCTAAGAATATCAGCTTTATTCTCTCCTGGTAGGGCTTTTGGCAAGTCAAATGGATTGATACGATTGTCAGAGTTTAATGACATGTTAATATATGCACCTCCAAGAGTATCAGATAAATTCTTGTACTCCGCCTCGGGATCTACAACGATTACACTTACTCCCATCATCAATGATCTCAAGATTTCAAGTTTAACTGCATAAGATTTACCAGATCCTGAAGTTGCGAAAACTAGTGAATTAGCATTTTCTAAATCAAATCTATCGAATATAACTAGTGACGAGTTATGTCTATTAATACCATATAAAATTCCGTTGTTTGATGATAAATCAGCAGACACGAATGGAAAACAAGCAGAAAGTGGTGAGGTATTAAGATTTGTTAATACTTTAAGACTGTCTTTCATGATAGGAAGGGTAGAATTAAATCCTTCACCCATTTGAAGAGCAGCTCTCTTCATAATAATAGATTGTTGTGCAAGAATTGCTTCAACTGTTTGTGAATACTTTTCTAGTTGGTCCAGGTTCTCTGCATATACAGTTATATACACACCAACTTGAAAGAATCTTTCTACACCTTGTTGAATCTGATCTCTTAAGAACTCAACATCTTGATATGCAGTTTCCAAAGCTGGATCTCTAGCTTGCCCTCTCTCTTGATTATCAAAGAGCGTTGCTTGAATACGACCTACTTTTCTTTTTAGCTCTTTTAATACCTCTGAAGAATCCTTGGGATATATATATACAGATAAGTCTAGAGGTATATCAACATTTACAATACCTTCAAGCCAACCTGATGAAATCACACGAGGATAAACTAGAATAAAAAATGATCTTGATAATTTTGTACCAATTTCAAGTAAACTTGTTTTAACATTAACTCCTGCAGGAGCAATCAAGTCTTTGATAGTTGTAATACCTTCACGATAAACTTTTTCTGATTCAAGTAA
>JAYUKV010000119.1:0-9139 GCA_043764135.1 bacterium
TTTTATATATATTAATAATATATATTTAAAGTATATATAAAAAATATATAAAGTAAATATATATTTGTCAAATTTGTAAATTATAGAAACAGTATCAAGTTTGAGTAAAGCTCAATTCGTATAAGTGTTATTATACGAACTTAACAAGTAAAAGATGATTAAATAGGGTAAAAGGGGCAGTGTAAGTAGTTAAAAAGATTAAAAATGGTAAATATGGGGTAGGTTGCTAAGTTTTTTTGGTGATTTTAGGGTAATTATACTTGACAATTGTTTGACAATAAATTAGTAAATTATTACATATTTCTACTTTTGTAGATTGCATATACTAAGTTTTTAATTAAATTTAAGATTTTAAACGGGCATTTAGCCGTTTATTTTTTTTGGGTAAAAATACCACCCATGATTTGGGTGGCGGTTTGTTTAATTTACATTAAACAGCGGTGGGTATTTGTACTGTTTTTTCAATTGTACCTTTTTCACGAAGTTCACCAATCAATTGATTTTGATTATCAAAGACTTTGTCTATTTTAGAGTTACCTTTGTCAACTTTTTCAGTTAAGGGTTCTAATGCCTTTTCTAAACTCTTTTCAAGCAAGCGTTCTAAGCTTTTTTCATCTTTCATTTCTTTGTACTCAATAATTAAACCTACAATATAACTTGTTACTTTATTAACACCTACTGTCAAGGCAATAATAATTGCAAACAGTGGGGCAAATGGGAATGTAGCAAGTTCTATTGCACCTGTGTTAATCATAACTTGAGTCACAAAAACAGATAAGCCAAAAAATACTAAAGTAACAATAAACTCAGCAATATAAACCACTTTTTTGATCTCCGAGTAAAAAGTACTGGATTGTACTATTCGTTTATTATATCACAAAATATGGCAACTGTCAATAGTAATTTTTGCTGTAATATGTCGCTCAGTCCAAACTGATTGAATAAAAAAGATAGAATTTTGTATGAAGTTGTTGAGGATAAAATTATTGTCTTCATTATATCAATTTTGGGGCATTATGAAGATAAATAGGCTTTGCATTGGTCTTAATGTCTTGTCAAGTTTTAACTTTGAGGGGATAATTAATTATGATAAAAAAATATTTCAAAAAATTCACAATATTGATTGATAACACAAATGAGATGTTTGACGACGTCATGAATAAAATACCCATGAAAAATAATTTTACAACTTTTCAACAAGCAAAGTATTATTTTATTAAAGTGTTTCATTTTACAAATGTCATGTTGTATTTTGGACTGTTTTTAGGGTTCTTATATAGTTTCTCAACTTACACTATTTCATCAAAATTTAAATTACAATTGAATATTAATTACTCATTAATAACAACCTTTGTTGCGTTATTGATTATGGTTATGTTTTTCGCATATTTAAGAAAAAGTAGAATAAATAAATATTCATTTATCTTCTGGACTATAATTGCATTAGCTTCAATAGGGTATAGTTACTACCTAGGTGTAAAAGATCCTTGGTCAGTGCCATATATATATTTTGGAGGTTATGTTGTTTTTATGATAGTTTACATTATGCCATGGTATTTTAACGCGTATTTTGGTTTTTTAAAGTATCAAATCTTAATGCCATTTAAGTTGTTAGGAATGATTGGGGAAGGTGCTAGAATGGAGTTCACTAAAACTAAAGTTTTGGTAGATGAATGGTCAGAAAAAAATAAGAATGTAAAATAAATTACATTCTTATTTTTTTTAAACTCTATAATAGAGTGTTAATTCTAATAAATCAATTCTAATCGCCCGTTAAGTGCTGTAACGAACACCAAAAATTTATCAATAGTAAAAGCATCTTTTCCGCTTTCAATTCTTGATACCTCTGGTTGTTCAACGCCTAATATTTTTGCAACATCTTTTTGAGTTAATCCTTTAGATTTTCTCATCTCCTTAAATCTTTTAATAAGTACCTCTTTAGCTAATTGTGCTTTTTCAGCTTCAAAATAAGCCTTGTTTTCAGGTTCAGCCATAAAGGCTTTAATCCTTGCTTTTTGTGCCGATACATCGGCTTTGGTGAGTGGTTTGTTAGTCATAATATTATCTTTAATTGTTTTGTGTTGTTTAATGTATAAAGTATATTCTATATTTTAAATATAGTCAAAAGGTATGGTTTTCTTATTTTCTTGATAGTTTTCAAACTCTCTTAATCCTGCTTTAATATCCCTAGTTTCTGTTTTTTGTGTCTTTTTCGTAAAACCATAAAGTACAATAATATTTGGTTTTTCAATTACAAAAAAGAACCTACAAATATCATTTTTGCTTTGTATTCGGATCTCGTAAAGTTTCGCTTTTTCGCTTTTAATTAACTTTATATCTTTGTTTTGATAAATTCTGTTAGGTAGAGTAACAAGACTTGTAATTGCCTTTTTAGCCATACTTGGGTTTTTTATTATTAACTCATCAATATAGGTTAATACCTCCGAGCTTATGCCATCTTTAGACGCTAATCTTACTTCAAAACTTATTATTACTTTAAACATAAAAGGTATTAATTATAATATAGATTATATTCTATATTAAGTCAATATTGTTAAAAAAAAACCCCGTTTAAAAGAGTTGTTTCTAAAAATTCTAGCTTTCTTCCATTATTTTAATAATTCGTTTTTGTATTTCGTGAGGGTTATCTCTGTGGTGGACTGTAATTGTTGAGTTACTGTTTGTAGTTCTAATTATTACGCTACCAGTATCCAAAATAGCCCCTTGTATGCCTTGTGATATATCAACGCTTACAATTTGATTACTCTTGATAACTTTGGTATCAAGTGATATTGTATTTTTATCAATTTTTAAGGTGTTAAGATTAAATATATAATCTTTAACAGCGATTATTAAAAACAATAGAATAATAAAAAAACTTATCCAAACTATACGCTCATAATGTGCAAAATTTCTGGCATATTCCCAATATTCGTCATTTGTTGAAGTGTTAACCTCTACTTTGATCAAAGGTTTGTATATATAGTACAAAATAGGGATACTTAATATAGATATTACCAAAGCATAAAGGCTAGGCTTCATGCCTTTTTTACTTGCCTTAAATGTCATTGCTTCGTTTGACTTAGTTTCATTTTCCATAATTAATTTTTAATATTTTCTTTAGTTTTACTTTTATTTTTTAAAATTCTATCTAACTCTTTGACCACTATTTCATAGAACACGTGAGACACCGTTGAGTTATGCTTTTTGGCTAAGTCTTCAATTATTTTGTAATATTCTTGATCAATCCTAAAAGGCACACTATAAGCTAGTTTTTGTCTTGTTTTTCTACCTTCAAAAAACACAAACCCTTTTTTGTTTTTTTTAATATTACTTTTTTTTATTAAAAAACTCATTAAGTTTGACGGTGTTCGCTCTTCTTGTTCGCATATAGAGTACATAAAATCATATCTATCACGATCTAGTCTTATGGAGGCTTGTTTTTTATACTCTGTATCTTTCATAATTTTACGCATATGTTAAAAGACTTTTCTTGCCCTGTCTAGCCAACCACCGCTTGTATTTCTGCAAGTTTCAGTACCTTGTATCCATTCTACTGGGCGTTGTGTCGCACATAACTTATTAATAAATTTTTCTTTATCCGTTACTTTTTCCATACTAAAAAGTTCAGGATACTCCTTTTTAAGTCTAGCTATCATTATTACATCAATTGTACCACCTCTTTTATTAGCATTTAAAAGCATTTTACAAACCGCATTAAATGGGATTTTTATCATGTCTAAGCCATCTGTAAAATCAAATTCTGGGTTATGAGTATTCCACATATTCCACCACCAACTTTTACCTTTATAGATTGAATAATGTAAGTGTGGAGCTGTTGACATTCCTGTCATTCCTGCATAACCTATAAGTTCTCCTTGTGTTACTTTTTGCTTTTCTGCCACCAAAACTTGATCTAAGTGTAAAAACAATAGGTATTTATCTTGTTTATCAAGATTAGCTTTTATAGCTACATATTTAAGCCCTTTTGTTTTAGGTTTTGAAGTTTCTTCAACTTCACCTGTAAACGTAGCAAAAACGGGGTCTCCTGTTGTAAACCCAAAATCAATCCCATCATGAAAAGCTGGGGTAACTCCTGCACTTGTAACGATTGGAACTCTAGCTCCATAATCACTTGTAAACACTCTTTTAATTGCTCTAGGTTTATTTTTATTATTTATAATCATACTTTTGACTGTTTGATTATAAACCGTGTTGTACTCTCCAACACTTAAACTCTCAGCTAATATTCGGTTAAATTCTTTGTTTGTGTAAAACTCGCTTACTCTTTGTTGACCACCACCGCAACTATCAGCGTCTCCATCTGTATTATCATGGTTTCTAGCTTCAATTTCTGCACATCTGATATACTTGATAGCTTCATAAACTGCTTGATTATCTGGCTTAAAGATCGGTTCATAACATGTAGTATTACCGTTTTTGTCTTTGATAGCTTCACCGCTTGTCATCTTGCCTTTTACGCCAATTATATCACTAGGGTTTTTCTGCTCGCCTAACCCTGCAATGTTTGAGGCGTAAGCGTTGTTTTGATCAACTGCACCAAAAACAAGGATTATCGGAGCGAAAATAATTACAACTATTATATAATATACACAAGTAACACCAAACAAAACATAAATCCTGTACTTCCAAAGTAACATTATCATTTTAAATTGAGGCGATAAATTCAATATTGATCCACCTTTACCAAATAATAATTTGAGCTTTGAGCCTATAAATGAGCTTGCTTTATTGCTTTTGTTTTCTTCCATATAGCAAGTTTAATTAACTTTTTCTAAGTCTTTCAGTTCGTCTTCTATCTCTTGTTTTTTTGCTAGTAATTGCATTTTTTTACTTATCAATTTTTCTTTTTCTTCAAACTCTTTTACTTTTTCATCTAACTGACTAAGTCTTTCAACTTTGTATTTTTCTTCAAGTTCTTTAGAATTTTTGAAGTAAGGGAATTTTACAGGGTATAATTGACCGCTTGTTGTTTCTAAGAAGTATTGCCCAACTTGCATTTGAGAAAGCATCTTAAAATAATTTTCTGGCCATGTTTTATAGTTTTCTGCCTTAAGATATTGTTGAGCTTCTGCAAAACACAAAGTAATTGCAAAGTTTTGACGCCCTACAATTATACCCTTACTGTCTTTCATATTATCAAGTGCATTTCGTTTTTGACTTATAGCTGTAACCCCGCCATTAGCTGACCTTGCCATCGCTGACATATCACCTATGATTGTTGTATCAGATAACATATGAGCTTCATCAATTGCTAATTGAACACAAGAACCGTCCCTAAAAACAACTTTCATAAGGTGATTACACAATACAATCATAATTTTTTTTGTTAAATTCTCATTTGAATTTGAGATATTAAAACAAATTAAAGGGTGTGATAAATCAATATTAGATACTGGACTGTCAAAAACCCCACTAAATATGCCACGCTCTTTGGTAAATTTAACTAATTTAATTTTGTATTCTTCTGCAATGTATCGTTCTATACTTTTAAAATCAATTTTTTCGTTAACCTCACAAACAGTGTTTATAGCTTTAAATATTTCATCACTTGGAATATCAGTCAAATGTTTGATTAAGTCGCTTAAATTCTCTATTATAAGCTTGTTTTCTGTGGTAGTTAAGTCTTCTTCCATCATTTGTAATTTTTGGATAGTTTCAAATATATTTATTTTAATATCTGATACACCATAAACTTTCCCACCTCTCGCATTTGTATAATCCACATAGTCTGGTTTTGGTTTTGGATCAACAATTATAACTTGAATTTTGTTTAGTAAAAATTGATCATTTACAACTTTAAAAGTGTAAGTTTTACCTCCCCCACTCTCCCCATAAATAAAAATATTTCTATTTTTAGTATTGCCACCGTGTCCGTAAATAATATCAGCTGATATATGTGTGTTATACTCTGTATGAACACCTAGATACAAGCCTTTACTGTTAAAGTTTAGAATGCCTGTGTTAGGTAAAAAGGCGTGTAAAATATCCATGGTATACTCTCTATCAATCTTAAAGCGTTTCATATTGATACGCATACCAAGACTTGCAAGCAAAATAGCTTTTTGTTCCCATACTCCAGTTGATATATACAAACCTACTGTACTTGCTTTTTGTTCGATTAAAGAGGACAAGCGGTTTAACTCTTCAATAGTTTTTGTTCTTATGGTTATTATGTATTCAATATCACACAACTGCATTCTACCTTGTTGTATTTCGGTTAACATTTCTAAAGCATTTTCACGTTCCGCGTTCGCTTTGTTTGTCTTCCTTATGGTGCTTTGCTCGTTATCAATAGTTCTTGAACTTCCCTCAATTGTAGATGATAATTTTTGCTCTGCTTTCAAAGATGATAAAGACCAAAAAGACACATTAGTCCTTATATTTTCACCCATTAATCTAATTTCCGCGTCAAAACCCATTTTTACTGTTGTACCCTTACATTGTTTTACATAAAATGATCTCACAAACTCATTGTCTAGTTTTAGAAAATCATCATTTTCTTCAATTTTTTTAATTGATTTTTCCCAGTTTAAAACTGGATTAAGTTTATCAATTACACGCTGTGTAAATTCCTTTGTTTTATTTTTTTTATTAAACATAAAATTAGTTATTTAAATTGATTAAGTGATTGAATGGCATAGTCGTTTAATTCTGTTTCTGTGAGGGTTTCACAAGTCATATAATACTTATCCTCAATAAGAGTACTTTCTTTTGTTTTAAGTTCTAAAATCTGTTTATTCAGCTCCTCATCGTTCCTTTTTTTATAAGTATTAATTAAGATGTAAGTATTTGTATAAACAAAGTCTTTGTTGTTGCTTCCCTTTATATTCGTACTCATAATATCCTTAATATCTCTTAAATATGTTAGCTCTAAGGCGTTAAGTGTATTGACCCATTTTTTACTCACGTTGCTTGTAAAAAAGTCTTTGATTGCTTTGTGTTCGAATGTAGTTGCTAAATCACTATTACCTGTTTTGATTACTTCAATAAATTGTAAGTCAAAACTTTCCTTTAATTCTGATAAATATTGATTAAAATCAATCAAGTGGCTAGTCCATTTTTCATGATTTTCTGGATATGGTTTAATCACTACTTTTAAGGGTAGTAAAATTTTATTCCTAGTAAAAATCAAGCCATTTTCAATGAGCCAAGAAGTCTGCTGTAAACTGTCTTTAGCTACTACATTGGTTTTGTTAACTCTAATTTTGATAAGATGTTTTACCCACTTAATAGAGTTTAAAAAAGGTGATACTATAAAATCCCAAGGGCTGTGATAATCTAATTTTACAAGTTGTATTGCTTTTTGTGGTTTGTTATTTACTGACATATAAAGTTAATTTATTTTTTAAATTTTGATTTGATAAAGTTCAAACCTGAACCTACTTTGTCTTTTGCCTTGTGCATGTTTTTACCTATGAACGTGTCTTTGCTTGTAACATGTTTATAAGTATTTTTTGCACCCTCTTTTACTCTAGGTGAGTGTCTTCTATATTGTGTCTTTGCAATACCTAAGCCCTCAAATCCTGTTGCAACATTTTGACTTACAAGCCCAAGTTTTCCTGCAATTTGATTGCTTGCAAATGGAATTGCAAGAACTACAAAAATCAAAGGTAATTCGTTAACCCAATTGGTAGTTAAAAGCGGTATTAATATTGACATAGTTAGCGATATTAATACTGATTTCACCATAAAACCAAAGACATGAGATTTAAGCTCTGTTATATAGCTGTCTAAGGCGTTCTTATCAAGTGTGTACACATAAGCAAACAAACCATCTAAAAATATGTCATAAGTCATCTTAACTAGTTGAAAGAAGTGATACATTATCATCAATAGAACAATCAAGAATAGAGGGTATGCAATAATCGCGTAAAATGTTGACATAGCCGATACTCCATTTACCCATGGTACATTTTTAAGGTTATTAACTGATACCATAGACATGCGATCAAAAAAGCTGTTAATAAAGCCGTTTTTGATTTTACAACTTGTTTTATTTTCAGTTTCGCATATATTTTTTTGGATAGAATAGTAAGAACAAATCCCGTCTTTATATTTCACCAAACTTTTGCCGTCCGCATTGGAAAATTGATTTTTACAGTCATACATGCTAGCCGAACCAGTGGTACTTCCCATCATTAATGGAGTTAAGATATTTACAGTAATTATAAATATTAACCCTACAAATTTGATACCAAACACGAACCAAACAAAAGGTAAAGCAATATTATGTTTTAAATGGTCAATCATTTTATATTTAACCTGCTCGCTGTTTTCTGCCTTTTGAATTTCTAAGAGTAAAAAACCAAACCTTACAACAATTATCGCGACAAATATTAAGATTGTTATATTGATAAACTGATCAATATTTACATTCTTATCTTTTAAAAATTTAGGTGTACGAATGGGTACAAATATATCCGCTAAAAAAGTATTAAGATTAAAAGTTGTAACATCCATTGTACCAAAGGGGTTTGGTATAGAACTTGTTAATTCGGTAATACCATCCAAACCACTAAAAACAAAACGTGAGTTACTTAAATTATTGTAATTACTGAGCATGTACTCGGTCTCAATTGAACGTCTATCTATACTTGAACCATCAACCCTATTAAATCCTGCTTTTTCTTCTGCTTTTCTTATTTTCTCTATTTTTTCCCCTATATCTTTGTATTTATTATCTTGTTTATATTCATCGAAACATTTAGAAGAATAAAAATTAACATACAACTCCAAACCTCCTTTTTCCTTTAAATTCTTTAATCTATCAGCGTAATAATCAGCTATATCATCTCTATTATATGGCTTGTCATAACAATATTCAATGTCTTTTAAGGCGTCTTTAAGCTCGTCCGCCCTTGCCACTGGAGCAAGTGCAAAATTACCTATAAAAACAGACAAGAAAAGTATTAAAATAGATAATTTTTTTAACATAATACTAAGTTTTATTTTTAATTAAAAATATTTTTAACTTCTTTTATTTCCACTTAAAGAATGAATCTAATATCGTTTTAAATAGACTTGCACCTTGAACAAAACTTAGTACACTCAAGACTATTGTTAATATTAACATAGCCACAAAAGAAGCAACAAGTTTAATTGCAATATTTTTTAA
>JAYUKV010000120.1:0-2662 GCA_043764135.1 bacterium
ATCAGAGTAGAGATCTAAAGTTGGTTTATCCAAAATCATGAACTATTATTGGGAGGTTTTGGTTTGTTGTAAAGTTGGTTGCGAAAGGTGAGTTCATAACCTTTTAAAACTTCTTTGGCTTTTCTAATTTGGTCCTGACGAACTTCTACTTTGAAGACCTCTTCAAGTTCAGTTAATACTTGTGAATATTCTCCACAGTAAAATTTTTCGTTATATAAAGCAAAGATATACCCTTCTCCACCTGTTTCGAAACAAAAATAGAAGTTATCAGTTAAGGTGCCTAGAGGACCTTTAGATGTATTATACTTATTTTGCAGACCGATGGCGGTTCGTTCAAAGTCAATTCCAAAAAACTCGGGAATTTGTGATACTTTATCAAATCTAACAAATGCTGAAGGTATATAATCCCTACCTTCGATGTTTGAATTTTTTAGTTTGAAAAATTTTGTAGTATATCTAAATGGGATATGAATCCAGTATTTAATAGGCAGTTTACTCAATTCTTCAATTTGTGAAGAGCCGATATGAAAAACACTTGGATCACAATCCTTAACAGGGATAAAATGACCATTAGTTAATTCAAAATCCTGAAAAGGATCGCGACCCAATCCACTCAAAGTGTTGCTAACTAAAAACTCAGTATTTTTTGAAGATTCTGAATAATACCTACAAATAAAATTAGACTTTTTGAATTGCATTCCTAACTCATAACTTAGGGTATTTGATTCTAATGAAAGTTTAATAATTTGAGGTAAGTGAACTCTTTGAGATTGTTCGAAAACAGGATTCAATAGTAATAAGTCTGACATTGTTTACTCCTAAAAATTATAGAATGAAAGGAATTTGTCTTGTTCTTTAGTTGAAAGAAAGTGTTTGAAATGAAAATCTGCTCCTAGATTTAGTTTACCATTCATAACGCAAAGTGTGTTATGAAAGTTTGGTCCATCAGACATTCCATAATTGGTAGTTTCAAGTAAAATTGCTGATCTCTCAAATAACCCGATTAATGTAAAACGATCAGAGTATCTTTGAATAGCACTTGAACTATTGTCTAATTGAACTTCTTTATTTAAAATGATTTCATCTAGTCTAATCGATCTTTTATTCAGATCGATTTCAACAAATTTTGCTTGTGAGAATTCTTTCTTGCAAAACTTGGTGTTAGCAGGTAACAAGACCCAATGCTTAACATCTAAATAAACTTGATTATCTTCGAATCCTGATTTATTAGGATTATCACTAATAACTAATTTAACAGGTCGGTATGCCTTTTCTGAATCAAAATCAATTGGATCAATAAGCAAAGGGTATCCGTGAGTTAGGGTAAATTGTTTAATGATGGTATTTTTTTTAGTTGGAATTTGATCAGTTTTTAATTTTGATTTCAATTGATCAGTAATCATAACATCTGCATGAGATTTTAAAGCAGATTCATAATAACCAATTGAAAGGTGATCTATAAGGGAGAGTGCATTAGGATGAGATTTCTCAATGTAACTTAACATTTCCCAACCATTGAATAACTCCCATTGTTCATCAATAATCCTCAAAGTACTCAAGGAAGGTATTTGAGGTTTGTTAAAGAGTGTTGCTGGGCTAAAAATGTAGATAGATAAAATTGGATATAATTGTGAAAATTTCAAGCTTCTAATGCTTTGCATAAAAGATAGAAATAGTTGCGATTTGAGACTATTTTGGCATTTAGATTAGGTGGAAATTGGTGAGGTTTGAGTAAATAATAGGAATTAGTTAATAGCTTAGGTAATACTCTTAATGCTTTATCTTAATATGATTAGGAGTTACTATAAAATTTAATAAAAAATGACCATGTAAATTTATTACATGGTCTGGTCTATAAGTTTATGGCGCTTAGTTAGGCCCGACCATTACTGCTTGTTGCAGTGTGCTGAAAATACCTCTAGCTATCCTTGGGTTGAGCTTTTTCGCTTTTAAAAGGTCTGTTGTGTAAAAGTTTTTATCAGGGTAGATTACTACCTGATATTTGTAGACTCTTGACTTGTGAATAAATGACTCGTTGTCATTATATTCTATTACGATTGTACCATCTTGGGAATTTTTTATGATCGTCATTACATGAGGGTGGTATAAAGACACGCAGCTTTGAAGGCTGAAGTTGAATATATACACAACCACAAAGTTAAATGAGCACATAACAAGAAACATAAATGCAATCCAAAATTCTTTTGGAAGCAAATAGTAAAATACTACGTAAATAACAAAGCTAACCAATAATAAAATTGTTGAAATTTTGAAGTAAATCAACAACAGATGAAATAAATTTCTCAGAAATTTATTCCACTTTAGTTTGATTTTCTTTTTTTGGTAGTTGGGGTCCTGGTGTTTGATATATGTCACTATCTCACCATCATACTTTGTAGTTAATTGTAGTAACTCATCGTAAAAAATGTAACTTACACTATTACTTTGACTGTCATCGATCAAGGGACCAAATCCATTAAATCTGTTCAGAATTTTTTTCATAGCTTCCTACTTTACTAATAAATATCTAATTAATTATTGCACATAAATTACTTTTTAACAAGTATAGCTAACCCAATCTAAAATTAGACATTCTTGTCGCTTCAACTATGTTCTCCATTACATCTAATTGATCATTCCATAACTCTCTTAACTTCCTTTT
>JAYUKV010000121.1:0-9009 GCA_043764135.1 bacterium
AATTAAAATCAAAACTATATTTAGAAGCCTTAAAAAGATCTTTTGAAGAACTGGCTAAAATGAGGTTGGAGTTTGGTTGCGAAAGGTGAGTATATAAATAAAAAGTTTGAAAATCAATTTGTGATTAGTTTAACTTTTCCTATTGAGGGTGTTGTAGAAAATGAAAGTATATTATTAAATAATTATCAAAAAATTATTTATATATACGATTTTAGAAAAAAATAAAATACTTGTTGATGTTAGGATATATCAATTTTAAGAAATCTTTTTGTTATAATTCTTATTAATTTACATTGTAATTAAAAAGGTTTGTAAAATTACTTTACTTTTTACACTAAATAAATTATAATAGAAACATATGTTAAATAATTTAATCTCTCAAATTGATGTTTGTAGTGGTTTAGACGACAAAAGTCTATGCAACCTTGGGATTTTTCAACCTATCTTTGATAATATTTCTGGTAGAGGTGTGGGAGTAAGTACTTTTACTAGACTTATTTCTTATGCAGCTTCAGTATTCTTAGTTCTTATAGTTTCTTTCTCGGTTATCTCAATCTTGATTGCAGCTTGGAACATGATCACAGATAATGGAGATGGTACAAACTTTAAAAAAGGAACTTCCAGATTTTTCTATGCAATATTTGGACTTGTGTTTGCTTTGTTAGCATTTGCAGTTGTATCATTTATAGTTAGATTCTTAGGTAAAGGTGGAACAATAAGATAATCAACGTAAGTTGGTTTTTTTTATTTGACCAATTCTTAGACCTGAATTATCCTAAATAAGTAAAAACTTAATCTATGAAATACCAACTTATCGTATTATTTGGACCTCCAGGAAGTGGTAAAGGAACACAAGCATTAATTCTTGATAGTCAGTATCAATATGTCCAACTAGGAATGTCTAAGATGCTAATGGAATATGCAGACAAAATGGAAGATGTAAAAAGTGAGCATGATCGAATCGAAAGAATTCAAGATAATTTTAAAAATGGTGATCTAGTAGGTTTTGAAGATGTTGTAAGTATAATGGAAATGAATTTTACAGAGAACTTGCGTAGAGGTATTCAAATGACACTTGATGGTTTTCCAAGAACAGAAAACCAGGCAATATGGTTAAGCGGATTGATAACAAAAGAAAAAATAAAGACTCTATTCATACATTTTCAACTTCCACTAACTACCGCACTTGAAAGAATTGAAAATAGATATTTTGTAAATGGCTCAAAAGAAATATACTCTTCATACGAAGAAGCTCTAAAAGCAGCGCCTGAAGGAAGAAAGCCATTTAAACGCGACCTAGATATCGATAAAAATACTGTTGTAAAGAGATATAGAGAGCAATATGCAAATGAAAAAGATGAGATAATAAAAGGAGTTATAAACAATCCATTTGTAGATATTTTAGAAATTGATTCTCAAAAAGAAATAGCTCAAATAGCTGAAACAATTAAAAAGAAGTTGGTGCAATATAACTTTTTTGCTTAAAAAAATATTATGTTTCCTTAAGATTAAGAAATATAAATATCTTTAACTTTTGTATGGAATAAATTCATAAAATAGTTAAATATTTCTTAATCTTTAAGGTGTTTATTTTTTGATTTTTTTGACAACGAAATTAAAATCTTCAAACTTCCTAGCTAACATATGCTTAAGTGTGATTTTTTGATAATTGGTGATAATTATTTTGGGTTGGATGCAGCAATTAACCTATCCAACAAGGGTAATTCAGTTATCTATACCTCAGCTAGAATTCTTAATGATGAAAATGATTATTTAATAGAGGCGCAGTTTTTAAGAAACTATATAAGTATCAATCCAAAGTTTGACCTTATAAAATTTAATAAAGAATTAAAACAATCCAAGTTAGTTCTTCAAAAAAAGCTTGAATACCATAAGACTTACAAACAGTTAACCATTCTTAGAGGGCAGCCAGAATTAAACTCTCAGTTTATCGCTGGTATTCATAATTTCGAACATCAAGAACTAATCAAATTTAAAAAATGTTTATACCTACCATCAGCAAGAAATTTTATAGTCAATAATAAAATTGAAGAATCTGTAGAAAAAAATCCAATGGATCTGTTAATCTCAAATCTCGGTATCAAACAAATTACAATATACTCTGATAAAATAGTCGATATACAACTTGCCTTCGATATTTGCGAAACTAATACAAACGTAACACTAATAACAAGTTCTAATCTAATTGAAGATCTTAAAATAAAACAGATCAAACCATCAAAACTCAAACTTTTAAGCGACAAAGATATCAAAATAATAAACAAGGACAACATCATTACAACTTCAGGGATTATTAAACTAGGGAAGTTATTTTATAATTACAACTCACTTGTAAATCACTATTATTATAGATTAAACGAAAGCTTACTAAATACTATACAAGTATACGGGGATTCTCTCAATCAAAACCTAGAATCATACCAATTAAACTTCAAAGAAAGATATCAAGCCAACATATGGAGTAAATTGTATGACGTAAAAGAGTACGATGTAAACCTATTATCAGGTACAAAAACTCTTATTCAATATCAAGTTAGATCAAGAGTCGATGAAATAGAGCATAATAAAACAATAAATATAAGTAATTTAATAGGAGATTATGTTACTGATAGATATAGAAATATACTAGGATTTAGGTTTTTAGTAAAACAAGATGATGCAAATTACTACATTAACAGAATGGGGACCAATTTCAAAGAAAAAGATTTCGAAACTAACTTAAAAGAGTAAAATGTTAATAACTATTTATTTATAATAATTTATTTTTATATTAGGGGCTAATTAATAATGTTATTAAATGGGCAAAAGCTGTCCGTTTGTTGACACTTGAGTAAAAGTAGACTATAATGTACTTATTAATTTCTCAAATAAGTATAGCTTACTTGGCAGAAGAATGGGTATAATACAGATGTATTTATCCTTCTGCCTGGTAATGTTCTATAAGTTATGTCTTGGGGAGGTGGTGACCCTTCTTAGCTAACTTTGTTGGTAGGATTATGTATAAATTACAAAAATAAAAATTTCTTAACTACAAAAATAAAAAATTTTTCCTCCACGATTTCTATTGGGTAGAGCGGAGATTCACTCTTCGACAGTTCATAAAAAGTCATAGGTTTACTAACTATATTTTAAATATTTTTACTTAGTAACCAAATATAACCCTTGAGCCATGTTTTGTTTAAATTTTATTGGGCGAACAAGGGTTTTTTTTATGACTAAATATTGAGTAAATACTGTACAGTTTTGACAAATATAGAAAAATTGGGAACATTCATTCGTATATAATTATGTGGTTGAGTCAAAATGAAATTCAAACTCTTTTAAAGAATAATAAAAGAGAAGATAATAGAGTAGACTTTAGATTATTTGCCCCGAACAACGCCTCAATTCTAACTAATATTATCAAAGCTGACAGCAATGTCAAAGTATCAGATTATTATAATCTGATGTCGCTTAGTGCCTTTCAAAACTACAAAAAACAAGAAAACAAAGAAAATGTATCAACAGTTTTAACGATCACACAACATTTTGATGAATTGGAAAAAAACTTGAGAAAACAAGCAACGGAGTTTGATAAAATAAATAATAAATATGTTTTCGATCCTTCAAAAATCGATTATTTGGGTAATTCTTATGATTACTATCGTCAACAAAAATGGAAAAGACTACTTGGGCCGAACTCTCACTTGTTCAATACCCAAGTATCTCCACTTAACAATTGGGTAGTAGATGAAATATGGAAACTCCTAGATACAATGAGAACAAAAGAGTTAGTCTTTGAAAACTTAAAATTAAACTTTTATAATCCCAAAAAGCAATACTACGTCTCTGAAGCTGAAACTAAGAAAATTGAAAAAACAGGAAAGTATCATTATTTAAAATACAGAATTGCAAAAGATAATGTGTTTAAAATTACAAATATTATCTTGGACCAAGTAGATGATTCGTTAAAAAAACACATTACTTATCAAAATGATTTAATCGGAAGAATTAAAGTAATTACAGAGCGAAAACCCAAAAAATCTTCAATTGCCCAGATACTTGGATTAAGTAAAAACGAGTATGAAGATTTCAACAATTCTTTTAAACTTGCTGATTTAGAAGCTCAAAAAAACCTTGAATACTTACAAGGGCATTTGTTAGTAGTAGAGCAAAACATTACAACTTTAAAAAAAATCAAAGGAATATTAATGCACCAATACGATACTTCAATTCTAGTAGGCTTTGAAAATTTGTGGCATTCTCTGTTTACAATGGCTATCGTTCTAAAGAAGGATGTCGAATATTCACTCTATTATCTCTCTAAAACAAAAGAATTAGTTATAGTCCCAGAATCTGAAGCTGTAAATGTATTAGGGCTTTTATTAGAAGAAAATGTAATAAACTCTCCTGACTTAAAAGCCAAAATGACACAATTCAAAGATTCTAATGAATTCTTTGACTATATGAAAGCGGGAATTCAAAAGCTAGCATCTCTTAAAGGAGAAGAGCTTGAAGGAGTAACTGTTGATATGGTTGGGGACATTGATATTGATTCTTTTGAGTATTCAAGTAGAAGTAATATTGGAAGAATAATCTTAGATAATCAAGGTGTTTCAACTCAGAATATAACACCTGTACATCAGTTTAATCAAAAAACATTTAGTTTTTTAAATACTCTCCAATTTCCAATCATGAACAAACTTTCCAATCATGGTAAATTAATAAACATGGGACAGAAGTTTGGTTCATTGGAAAATTACATTGCTGCATATTCCGAAAATTATTTAGTTGAGATATTTGAAAGAGAAGGGGATTACTTTGTTGCCAAAAATGGTGTTAAATTTGAAAAAATTTATTCATCAGATGATTCAGTTACAGAGCTTTACCCATTGCCAGAAAAAAACTGGTTCATAAACTTTCCAAACCCTTGTTCTCTTGCAGGAAGAAATGAATGGGCTATGCCATTACCATTGTTTAATAATGGAAATAAATCATTTTGGTTATCTTCATTTGAAGACTTAGCAAATCGTGCAATTAATCCTGTTTATAGAGTTGTGCTTGGTAAGAATCTAAAGTATGAGTTTTTTGAATCATCTAAGGCTGTCTTAATGAGTGACAGTGTTTCCAAGATCCCACTTGGGCTTAGTACTACACAATTTAGATCTAAGAATTTAACCGAGTTAAGAAAAGAAAGAAGATTAGAATGGTCCGTATTCTGTGCCTATGCAGATAAGATATACGAAGAGATACTTCAATTATTTGATAAATATGAAGTGGTGCAAATACAATTTACTAACGAAGAAAGTATAAAATTCCAAAATTGGTTCTATGGAAAAGAAGAAGAGTTTCAATCAAATTCTAATACAGTACTGTATTTCTATAAAAAAATCTCATTTAATCAAGATGGAACAATAGAGTGTGATAAAATTTTCAATTATTTAAATCCTCAAAAAAATACATTATCTGATATTTATATCAAAGATGATTATGATAATATTTATTCATATTCTAATCTAACCCTTGATTATACTCAAGAAGAAAAATTTTTGGATATTCTTTCTCTTAAAGCAGCTTACGAAGAAAATACAAATATTTATTATCAATCCAATTCAACAGAACATGTGGAGAATTTGAAAAATAATTTTGAATTTGCTTATGGTAAGAATAAAACTTTAACTCATTTAAAACTCGAAAGAATAGAATCAAATGAATATATTGAGAAGTATTTCAAAGTCTATGAATCTGATGTAGTTAGGCTGGCTTTATTTATGAATTCCGATCTTGTAGATGGTCAGATAGAGATAATTCAAGCACAAGAATATCATCTTGCAGAGAACTTACTAAAATTCTTTAACCACCGATCACCAATAAATGATGGTCCTAAAGATGATATTATTCTTTGGCTAGCAAGTTACACAAATGATTTTAATGAAAAAGTTAATAGCTTAGCAAAAGAATGGAAGATTAAAGATATTTATGTTAACATCTTCAATTATATTGAGGTTTTAAATAAGTTAGTTTTTCCTATTTTAAGACAGATTCCTATGAATGATAAAGGTCAGGCTCAAGATGATATTGTTTTGATTCTGAATAATTTTGTATACACGATTAAACCGTTCTTGCCTATTTATAGTGAGAAAATATACCAAGTAATTTATCAAGAAAAAATCACTAATTCAAATGAAACTGCAATCAACTTATTCACTCTTAAAACTGCATCTTCATCAATTAAGGATAAAATTAATAATATAATTAATTTGAAAGAAGAGCTTAGAACAATCAGGGGCACCAATAATATACCTGAATATCAAGGTTTGTATGCAGATTTTTCATATTTGAATGCCGATCAGAAATATATTAAATATATACAAGTTTATCTTAACTTGATACCAAAATCATTAATGAATGTTGAAGGGCAGATTGAAAAAGTTACTTTTCAAAATAATCCTATTATAATTGATCTGGTCCTAGATTCTTCACTTAAGTCTATAGCTGCACAAAAGGAACTTTCAAAAATAATTCTCAACTGGAAAACCAAAAACAATATAAAACTAAAACAACTTGTAAAACTTCAAATCAGACATACCGAGTTTGATGATAATAAAATCTTAACTAAGTTGAAGATTAATTCATATTGGCCAGATATCTATGCGGAGACAATTTGGGAAGATAAAGGTGTTGACAGTTCAGAAGAAGAAGTCTATAACCTACTAGATATAGCGAATATTAGACTTAAGAATATTTCTAATTAATTGCATAACAATCACTAATTACAGTCCTAATAAAAATGACGGTAAAATAGCTGATAAATTTATTCACTTTAAACATAAAAAGTTTCAACAAAAAATGCCAACTCAAAAAATCAGAAACGATCTCACTTCAAACTTGATAAAAAGCCTCCAAGGACAAAGAGTATCAGTATTTATTGATGCTGCAAATTTATACCACGCATCTGCTCAAGCTGGGATAAAAATCGATTTTATACAAATCGCCAACTGGTTTAGAGAAAATATCTCTCCTAACGTAAATTTAAGATTTTATTCAGCATATGATCCGGATAATGATAAACAAATCGAATTCCTAAACGAACTGGTAGAAAATGGGTTTAATGTTGTGAAAAAACCCATAAAAGACTTTGGTACTTTCATTAAAGGAAATATGGATATTGAACTTGCTGTAGATGCTATTACTTACAAAGACAACTTTGACACCCTAGTACTAATCAGTGGTGATGGTGATTTTACTTATCTTGTAAATTCATTAGAGAAGAATTACAAGAAAACAGCTATACTCTCTATAGGAGGATTTACTAGCTATGAGTTACATCTTATTGCAGATTCTTATTATTTTATGAATAGGATAGCAAAAGTATGGCAAACTCCAAAAGCTAGCTCAACTACTACAATATCTACTGATGATTTTCAATACGCTTATTACAATGATAAGAACAACAGAGGTAAAGACTCTCCCAAAAAAGAAAAGATAATTCTAAAAGTAGAAGAATAAATATTCATAACATTTATAAATTAAATATAAAGAAAAATCTTCATTTGATTGTCTTATTTAAAAGGACTTTGGATTTATAAAGATCTTTTTTGGATGTTTGACAAAAGTGCAAATACCTGTTATAAAATTAAGTATAGTTATAAACCGATTACAATTGATTTACTTAATAAGAATACATATATGTTAAAGAAAAATTCAATGATTGTAGCTGCTTTTTCAATTCTCGTAATTACAGTGCTTGGTGTTGTAGTTTTTAATGCGAATAAGAATTTGAATTCAGAAGCTAATCCATCAATCAACCAAGGAGCCATCGAGAATAAAGATTTGTCTGTACCATCAATTGATGAATCAATGAGAAGACCTACAATTGCAAGAGGAGAAAGAGTGGAAGCAAACTCTACCGAACAAGAACTAAAAGACAGCATTGACTCACTAACATCTAATGTTAAGATTGAATCGGCAAATACAAATTCTGATAATATTAGTGTTTCTATTAAACCACCTCAAACAAATAACAATACAAACAACAAAACTTATTCAGCTCCAAACACAAACACAAATAATAACCCAAGCTCAGATACTAACAGAACCCCATATATCTATTACGCACCAACTCCAACTCCAGAACAGAATAAAGTAATAGTTACAAATCCAATTCTTTTACCTTCTCCTGTACCATTTGTACCATCTTTACCAACTCCTGTTCCTGCGCCAGTCCAACCTACACCAGCTCCAACACCAACTCCAGCTCCAACACCTGCACCAAGTATTGATACTAGAAAAGTATCTTATCAAAACGCTCTAAATAGATTAAAGCAGAGAGGAGGCGAGATTCTTGTTCCGATTATAAACAATAACATTTATTCTTTAAATTTTTCCGGTGATTCGGATTTAAATAATGTGCTTTCATACGAGTATGAGACTAATGTATATTCTAAAGGTTATTCTTCATATGGTTCCAAGACTCATTTGAGCACTTTAAAATGTGAAAGATACATACCATCATGCAAAGTAATCTTAAAGAAATATTCCAATGGAAGATATGTCGTCGTTCTTTCTTCTTTGGAAAATTATATAAAATAAAACCTTACAAGGTTTTTATTTTATTTATTCAACATATTTCTTGACATACAAACAAATATTTTTAAATATATATTTTGGCAAACCACTCTGGATTTAATACCATGGCAGCTAATTTTCTTGCTGATAAGTCAGGTAATATTGTGAGTTTTACAAAGCTAAACGAACCTGTTGAAGGGCACAGTGATTACGAATTTCGAAAAGGTAGTTCAAGTTTTGTTTGTACTATACATTTTCGTCTTGTAAATCATGTAGCTCAAAATTTTGATTATTACAGTCAAATCAATATTGAACAATCAGCAGTATAAAAAAACCTATTTTCATACTACCCATTACCCACAAATATGTGGGTATCTTTATTAAATCAAATAAATCTCTCATTTGTTTTGCATAAAACAATTTATGCAAAATTCAATAAAC
>JAYUKV010000122.1:0-2596 GCA_043764135.1 bacterium
CAGCTAATCTTAAATCGTTACTATAAGCCATAATATATTATGTTAAGAGCTAGGTATATATTTACATATATGTCTAGTTTTGGTTTGGGTTAGCTATAATATTCATTTTGGCTTATTCGAGGTTCATAATACTTATAAACCAACCTGAGGTAACTAAGAATTGTTGAGTTACTAAGGTCGTAAGTTAAATCAGGTCCAATAACTGTTGTTGTTAATATCATTTTGAACAATATTGCATAATGGAGTGTAGTTTGCTATCGCAGTATAAAATATATATTTTTAAATGACAAATACTGTTTGGGTGCTTTATGAAATCTTTTATCATAATTACAGTTCAAACCCAGTAGAAAGAGAATTCTTACTTTACATATAGGAGATTTATGAGAGATTCTTGACTTAAAGATTGTCAAATAATTAAAAATTGAATATAATAATGTTTAAATAAATATGAAAATATTGATTATTGATAATATTACAAAATATATCGACAAAATACCCCTCTTATTCACACCAGAAGATAAGTTTACAATAGTAAAATTCAATGAAATATCACCTGAAGTAGTAGATAATAATTATGATTTAATTATTCTTACTGGAGGTAAACCTGTAAGACTTGGACTTCATGAAAAAGAGAAACAAAGACTCAATGAAGTGCAGCATGAAATAATTCGAAACTCTAAAACTCCAATAATTGGAATTTGTTATGGGTTTAGAATGATTAATGAAGCTTTTGATTCTAAGATAGAATATGAGGATAGAATTATAAAAGGGGTAAAATCAATCAAACTAATCGGCAACTTCTGGAAAGGTATAAAAGAAACCAATATAATGTGTCATGAAGAACATCATTTCACTTGTAAACGATTAAGCTCGGATCTTGTACCACTAGCAACTTCATCAAGAGGGATTGAGATAGTAAAACACAAGAAGAAAAATATATTTGGTCTTCAATTTCATCCTGAAATAGATACTGAAACACTGTACGGTGATGATGTGTTTAAGTATATTGTTAATTCAATTCAGAAAAATAAAAGTATCAATATTACACAGTAGTAGCCAATACTAAAACCAACTAATAAATCTAAACAAACACAAAAAAATGTCACTAATATTATCTTGCTTATTCTGTTCAATTCTCGGGTCCGTTACAGGATTAATTACCTATTTAATATATGGTGTTATTCATGATGATAATAATTTTGATTTTAATTATGTTAGTAAGCATATATCTAACTTTATCAGGGTAATTAGCACGATGGTGTTAACTACTACACTTGTTTCGGGTATGGTGACTCTATTACCAAATAGCTTTTATCAGTCTATTAACCTAGATGTTGATATTTCTCATCAATTGTTATACTACCTTTTCTCATTTGCAGGTTATGACTTTGGTAAAAAACTTAGATAACATCTAATAAAAAGACTTAGAGTTAAATAAAAAATAAACCACCCTTTATATTTTGGTAAAGGGTGGTTTTATGAGCGTAGTTTTATGAGCGTAGATTAGAGAATATTTACTTGAGTGTTACAAAATACCAATTTAAGATTACAGAATCCTAAATTTAAACTTTGTCAGACTCAGAAACATACAAATCAATTAAGCCTTGATGAAATTCTGTGGGTGATATTTCTGGATGATTTTGGTAATAAATACTTAAAAACCTACCTTCTTCGCAATTAGCAGCCTTATGTATTGCTTTAGCAATTGTTCCTTCAGGATTGGTTATATATTCTTGCATGTTGACCAAGTAATATTCAGCACAAAAACCAGCATGAACAATAGCTCCAACTTGGAATAACATATCACTGTTGAACTTTTCATAGAAGTCGTAAGGAAGTAGGATAGCAACCTGAACAGGTAGACCCATCATACCACAAACAACATCTTTAATTCCATTATGGAGAGCTGTAACAACTCCTTGTTTGTTACCAATAAGTCTCCATAGTAGAGTAAATCTATCATTGATAACATTGTCTGGAAATTCCAAACGCAGATAGTCAATAATCCAATCAAATGTAGAAGTATTCGAAGTTATAACATCTAATTCTTCGCTAGATTGAATTTGTTCAGGTTTATAGACAGTACCAAAAACCTTACGCATTTGTTCGATATTAAATGGAACAATCATCACTGGTTTGTTAGGCATTTTTTTTACTAGTAATAGTAATGTGGACTAATCAATTTATTAGCATAGTGATTTAAAAATTGCAAATATTTATTGATTTCATGCATTGAATTAAAAAACTAAATTTCATCTCTTTTGTGACTTATGAAAGCAATAAAGTATACAAGTTCTATCTTTAGCCATGACAGGCGTTACCTGCAAACTAGTTGCAGGATTAATATTGTTAAAGAGCTGTGTAAAGTTTTCAGCAGTAACCGAAACCCCAGCAATTCCTAACTTTTCAGCTAAAGAACCAACCCAAACAGGGTCAAGTAAAACTTGATCACGATAATAATCAGCTTTTTGCAAACCTTCAGTAAAATACTTCTCTGAGGCATTGCTTAACTTGAATAGATAATGTTAAACTTGTTAATAACAAGATTCAGAGATGCTTCTAGCATCTCTTTTGATTTTGAATTACATTTAGTTCT
>JAYUKV010000123.1:0-8731 GCA_043764135.1 bacterium
TCACAACTTTTTTTCTTAAATCATTACTATATCTCATAAATTTAAGACAGTATAGTTGATTAAAATTAATTGTCCAGTTGAGTTATGGGTTAGCTATAATAACACGCCACCTACTAGTTAGGTGGCGTTATTTTTAATTAACAATACTAAATCATATTAAATTCTGCCATTAATTGCCTAGCAATTGCTTCAGAAGCTGATAAGGTTTCAACTTCATCATTTATGGTATCCATAAATTCCTCTTTTATTTCTTCAGCAATTGATGTTTGGTTGAGGTATTTTTCCATTAATTTTTCCATAATTTGGTATATATATCCTGAAACTCTTTTAAATTTTTCCATTTCTTCTTTTGTCTCTTCGGAATCTGGGATGGTCATGAAATTTTCAAGTTCATACCTATATTCGTCGTGTAGAGCTTGAAGTTTTGTGATAGTTGGTTTATCAAATGAAGGAATGTCTGCATTAGGAGAATCTAACTCTATTACTACTTCTTGGAACCATTCGAGTAGAATTAGATGTCTTCTAAATTCGTAGACTTTTGAAGCTCGCATTATTGATGAGTATTGTTCAAATAGGTTTTTGAGATAATTTTGAAGAATTTCTAAATAGTCTTTGTGTGTATTTATTTTGGCAGAGGTATATCTTTGTTTGATAATTGAAGCTGGTGAGATGGTGTTAGTTGTATCCAAACCAATGGCTTTTGAAGTTTGTGGATCTTCATAAAAACCTGTTACTTCTGTTATAAAAACGCCCAAATTATACCAATCTTTTTCATCTATAACATCTAATAATTCTCTAACGAATCTGAGTTTTGATGATGATTTTTCAAAGTTTTTTAGTATTATACTTCTAGTACCATCTCCCAATTCTAAATCATCTGAAGATTTATCAAATAACTCCTTTAATTCTTTTGCTGATGTTAAAACTACTGAAGTAAGAATATTTACCTCTTCTTCAAAATCTATTGATGGTTCTGTCTGTAAATCGAGGGAAGGGATTTTTTGGTCTAGTTTGCTTAGGACCATTCCTAATAGGATATGACCTACAAAGTCGTGCATTTTGACTTCTGGTGATTTGTATTCTATGTGTTCTTTGAATTGTTTTATATCTTCAGTATATTTTTCTTTTATATCTTTATTTAAAGTGTGTAAGTAAACAAGAAAAAGTATTCTTAAGCCTTTTGGCATGGCTTCTAAGGATTTGGATTGGTTGATACTATTTGGAATACTAGAGTCTACTTGATTCATGGCAAGAGTATATTACAAAAACACTGTTTATTCAAGTTCCTTGACATTTATCTTCTACAATTGTAATTACTAAATTAGTCGCTTCAGAAAATACTGATATGGTATTTAACTTGTTTTTTATGGAGTTAACAAATGTCCAAGAAAATTACACAGTTTGTATTGTTGATTATTGCTAGTTATCTTGTAGTTGTAATGTCTAAGATTTATTACAATCATTATCAATTCAATAATCGTGGAAGAATTGATCATAAGTATGAAATTGCGGAATTTAATAAATATTATAGTAAGCTTTTAACCAAATGTCCAGATAACACACCTGCACATTTAATGTTTCCTGTAAGTCATCAACCTGGTAAGGAATTAGGGGAAATTGATAGATCTGTTTTAGATAGCTTCAGCGCACTTCAATCACCTCAAGATAAAGATTTATTAATCAATAAAATCTTAAAACTACAAAACCAAACTGGAATCAAACTTTACTCATCGCTTGACCAAATATCAGATGATACTACAATGCGGACAATCACGAAAAGAGATAAAATTGAGTACAAATGGTTTGAAGATGCGATAATAAATTCGTATGGAATAATAATTGGTTTTGATCTTGAAAATATGATATCGAGGGTAGTTGTTGGTGTTAATTCATCAGACACACTTGCATATGCTCGAAAGACTGAAAGCCCATTATTATTCAGATCCTACAACGATATTATGATTAATTTATCTCAAACTCAATCAGATGTTGTTAGTTATCTCTTGCATGAAATAGTAGGTCATTTATCAATGTCGGATTGGTCCACAATTGCTCGAACATGTAATGTTATTGACTATTTCAATAAGCAAGGAATGTCAGAAAGTGAGATTAAACTTACTTTATTTGATTTGCTCACTTACGATCAAAGCATCATCACTTCTGATGACTTCGAAGCAGCTGATAATGCGCTAACTGAAAACTCAATAGCATTTAAATCACTGTATAACATCGGATTAAATCCCTATTCATTCTATTATCTCTATAAACACAGATTAAATGGGGAAGGAATTAGAAACTTTAATCTGGATGCTATTGGTAATAATGTAGAATTCGAGGCTACTCTAATAGAGTCACTTGGAAGAAAAGTTGATGAAGTAGCTCTTACTCAATCCTTAAAAATCCTAACTCTTAAAACTGGTAACAAGAATTATCAGAACCCAGAGTTTAGAATTAAGTTATTAGAGTTTATTGATTCAAATGACAATACGAAGAAGTTAATTATTGCCGAAGAAATGAAAAATTTGATTAAAAATCCTTAACATTATTGGGATTTTATTTTTTACTTGCATAAGAAGTATACAAAGCAATTGACTTTTTAAATCATTTATGTTAAATAATGTTATGTTAACGATCTATTAAATGTATAGCGTGGTAAATAATGAAAACCAGAATTGTTAAATTCTCAATTCAAATGACGGTTTTATGCTTGATTGGTGCTAGCCTTGCTAGTTGCTCATCTCTAAAAGCTGACCAAGTTACAGTAAAAAACTTAACTAATTCACCCGAAGTCCGAGCTGCTATTCTCAAGGCACCTGGAGTGGTTGATAACAAGGATGGAACAATTACAATTCCATTGGATTATGTTTATGAAATGGACTGTAATCAACAAGATGGTTTGAGTCTTGGATCAATTCCAATTATAGAAAAAGACCAGCCCGAAATTGAACTGGATTGGAATAAGATCAATTTTGTACACACTGACTTGAGTACATTTCTCAAAGATGCTCTATTCAAGAATGATAGATATGACTTTTTTTTAACAGATACAGAAATAGCTAAATTTTGTCCAAATGGAAGAAGTGCTGCTTCAAGTATAACGACTTCCTCTGGTAAATCAATTTACTATGACAACAAATAGATTAAATATACCTATAAAAGGCTTGTGCTTATATAGGAATTTTTTTTGGACAAAATATAAAATACTTTAGTATTATTCTAATATACCTTAAATTGAATAAATCAAACCATGGTAATAATAAACGGTAGAAAAGACCTTTTTGTTAATGTGATGATGTACAAACTTTCTCATTTTGAAAACACTGCACTGTTTAATGGAGAGTCAATTAAGGTAATTTATAAAGAAGACTAATCGGAATCCTTTTGCTGGTTATCAATAAATAAAGAGCAAAAAGGTAAGTGTTATGTACTGGATTTTGGCACTCATCAGTTATGTAGTGAGATACAAGATATTCAAAAGTGGTAAATATGAAACAAAACTTCTTAAAAGAAGTTATTTTTATAAGGACTTTCATTAATCAAAATTAATAAATTCAACCCTTAATGTATTAACAATAAGGGTTGATAGTGAATTATTACATTCTTCGTCGAATTGCAGCTTCGATTACTTCATCTGATGAAGCAGAAGATGCTATTTGAGTATATGGAATAAGCGAATTGACTTGATCACTTGCTTGGTCCCAAGAAAGCTTGGGAAATAAGAGATTTGTGTTCTGATTGTACCATTGTTTTGGAGAGAGTAAAGTAAATCCAGATTGAGATACTTTAGTTTCCCAGCCATCATCTGGTAATACTTCTTCTAAGTTAGTGTTGTTGTACAACACTTGGCTCGATTCAGGCATCCAAGAGGCCATAGTAATTGGATTGTAACGCAAACCCTTAATAGAGATTTGATTGTAGCCTAACTTGTAAAGTTCGCCTAAAAAGCTCAGATCAGACACTCCAGAGATATATGGGTGGCACATTGGTAGTGCTTTTACACCATATTCTTGGGCATATTGAAGCGTTCTGAGATGAACTTTTGTATTCACAAGTTCTATAGGGTAGGGATTACCAGTAATGGTAACTACCAAATAGAAGTTGGGAATAATTGCTAATTCTTTCATAAGTTGACGATTGATAGGCCATTTTGTAACCACTGTTAGAAGCTTAGCTCTAGAGGAGGTTTGTTCAACCCATTTCCAGAAGTAAGGTCTTAGTTGCGGCATTAGCCCATCTGTAATTGCAGTCCAACCAACCCAATCTCCATCCAACAAGTGGTAGGGGATATGATCAAACTTGTTTTGACTCACTTTGTCATCATTAATCCAGGGAGGAACATTGATGAAAGTGCAAGCCTTGTTAATTCCGATCATTCCTTTGCTCCAGTTATTGGAGCGATCGAGATCAAGTTCTGTCACGTGACAATACTTGCAGGCAACGGGACATGCAGGGGACCCAGGTTGAAATTTGAATTCCATTAGTTAAACCTCTAGATCTAGAATACGAACAGGACTCATACCAACTGTAACTCTTAACTCTTCTGGAAGAACATCTTCAAACATCGACAAGAAGCAATAAGAACACTTAAAGCATTTGTCTTTTGGTAGATATTCACTCCAGACTAACCATGAATTGACTCCATATAGACCACCTTCGCCATTTAGACCATTTGGGGTCTTAAAGCGGGGATGTAATCTAATCTCGCTATTCTCACCAGGTGGAATAAGAGGGTCTGTAGCTAACATACCACCAGTTAGGAAACGAGCTAGACTCATTTCACCCCAAGTAGGTACTTCTCCCATGCTGTTACGAATATTGATATATGGAATACCAAGATTAGCTGGAGCAGTAGGGCAGTTGGTACAACATAGAGTGCATTGTGATCTAATCTCCACTTCACAGTTGGTATACAGCTCTTTAGGAGTATATACATTTACTTGAAAACCTAGATATCGCAGAAGTTCTACACTATCAGTTTCAGGTTGAATGAACTGTAAGGATTGTTGGCAACTTGACTGAATTGGACAGCGATCACAACCAACGAACTTGGGTGCAATATAATAAGGGTTTAATGAACGCTTATTACCACTTAGATAAGTAATTGCACATTGGGTGCGGGTCCAATAAGGAATGTTAAGCTCATCTGCAAGTTCGACCATAAAGTCAGAAGTTGCTTGAGGGGTGAGCTTAAGTGTCTTCATCCATTGCTGAGCATCTGGAGCTTGAATAGCACCGATACCAGTGGATTCTACTACATCAGCATCACCTCTAAAACCAGAACTTACGATTGCATCAGCTCCATAAAAAACACTTTTTTCAAAAAGAGTTCTAATGTTGTCTTTTGAATCGTTGATTGTGTGGATGATTGGTCGGATGTAAGATATTACCTTGCATCCAGATTCCTTAGCAGCCTTAATAGTTTGCCATCTGTGCTCTGTTGGCATCGGTTCAATGGATCTAGGTAGACCACTTATAGAGACAAATACAAACAAGTTAAGATGTTTAGCCCAATAAGACAAGTTTTCTCTCCACCAAGGGGTGTTAAGATTACCTTTTGTAATTAGGGCAACTGGACCAGTATGACCATCTTCTACGAGAGTGTTAAGCTTTTTAGCAGTACTCTCAGGGAGAATTGCAGGATCTGCAAGGTTATTGATACTAACAGGAAGGTTTAACAAGAGCTGACGGAAACGATGTTTAGACATGATAATCCTCCTTATTCTTAGGGTAGGTGAGACAAAGCTTATCATCGAGTGGAATAAACGGGCAATGGAGGCTTTGAACAAGCATTCCATTTTCAAGCGACTCAAATGTATGTAATTCACCTCTTGGCATATATACTATATCTCCACGAGAAATTGAGTGCTCTGTAATGTGATTGTTGACCTTGTAAATGAATTTTCCACTTCCTTCTAATACTGTGATAATTCTATCAGAAATAGGGTGAACATGAAGCGCATTATCTTCTGAACATTATTGTGGGAATCTTACCAGGAGAATACCAACTTGATAAGGTACACAGTCAATTAACTGTGCTTGCATGTATGATTCGTATTTGATCCAAGAGTTTTTAATCTGGTAATGAGGAAGTGTGTCCGTTTTTTCAATAAAACTTCCGTTTTTCCACTTACGTCGAACTAAAGATTGGATTGCTTTGATGTCTTGATCCATGTATAAATTACTTTTTACAGGTCACCTTTATCATTAAAACATTTCTCACACCTAGTCAATTTTACATAATTAATATACACTCTTGCCATGAAACATTACTCAGCACCAAAAGAGCATATCTCAGTAATCACCAAACAATTGGACCTACTAAACTATATCGCATCAGCTTCACTATATCTCAAGGATAACTTTTGGCTAACTGAAGAATTGACTTTTGAAAATATCAAACCTAGAATATTAGGTCATTGGGGTACTGTACCTGGACTTAACTTGATTTATGCTTGTGCTAATTCTCTTGTCACAACAACTAAACAACAAACAGTATTTGTAACAGGTCCAGGTCATGGAGCACCTGCAATACTTGCTAATCTCTTTGTGGAAGGGTCCTTATCTAGCGTGTATCCTAATGTTACCCATGATAGGGCTGGGTTAGAGGCATTAATAAAGGGATTTTCTTGGCCAAAACAATTTCCATCACACACTTACCCTGGACTTCCAGGTTCAATTCATGAAGGTGGGGAATTAGGCTATAGTCTTGGAACTGCATTTGGTGCCATGTTAGATAATAGCGAGCAAATGGCTATCTGTGTAATAGGTGATGGAGAAGCAGAGACAGGAGCTCTAGCAGCGTCTTGGCATTCGAATAAGTTCTATAATCCAAGACAAGATGGATATGTATTACCAATCTTACATGTTAATGGTTATAAAATTAGTAACCCTACAATCTTTGCTACAATGTCTGATGAAGAAATAGATAATTACTTTAAAGGTCTAGGTTATAAGGCAATTTTTGTGTCTCAATATGATTCGCTAGACTTTATTAAGGATACCTGTGATGCATTTTATGAAGCTTACAATGACTTGCAATCATTAAGAGAAAATTGGGTAGAAGGGGATAAATGTGTTTTACCTCTTATAATTTTAAGATCCAAGAAAGGTTGGACAGGTCCAAAATACAATCATGACCAAAAAATCGAAGATAACAACTATTCTCACGGTATCCCACTTAAAAAACCAAAGTCAGACCAATACGAGCTGGACCTACTAAACAAGTGGCTTAAAAGCTATGATTTATCTGATGTTTTTACACAATCAGGTAAGCTTAATCCAGAATTATTAAAGAACATCCCACCTAAAGAATTAAGAATGGGAGAAAACAAAATCGCACAACGTCAAGATCATATAGAACTTCAACTTCCAGATATAGAGTCAATTGATCACGAGTTTACAGTTGCAGGTAGTAGCGAAGATTCGGAGCTTGAAGTATTTGCTGAATATGTAACTAAAATCCTTTCAAATCCTAAGAACAGAGACAAATTCAGAATTTTCTCACCTGATGAATCTGAATCTAACTTTTTAGAAAAAATCTTTACTCAAACAAAAAAAGTTTATGCTTGGCCGCTAAACGAATGGGATATAAATTTTTCACATACAGGTAAGTTTATGGAGATTTTATCTGAACAAACACTAATGTCATGGATGCAAGGTTATGTCTTAACAGGGCGTCATGGAGTGCTTGTATCTTATGAAGCTTTTCTAAGTATAATTGCTTCTCAGATAGATCAATATATTAAATTTATAAGACAAGCACAAGATTTTGAATGGAGAAAATCACTTCCATCTCTGAATCTTATCGCCACTTCTTCTGTATGGAGACAGGACCACAACGGATTTACACACCAAAACCCAATATTAATCAATACAATGCTTGCTAAGCATGTAGATTTTGTGAATGTATATTTTCCTTGTGATGTTAATACAATGCTTGTTGCAATGGAACAATGTTTCTCTTCAAGCTCTACAGTCAATCTAATTATTGCAGGTAAAACCTTGATGCCTCAATGGCTCAATATCAACCAAGCTAGAGAGCAAATGAAGTTTGGATTATCTATCTGGGATTTTGCTTCTAATAGTAACAATCCAGATGTCGTTGTAACTTCTGCTGGTGATTATCAAACCATGGAGTCTATGGCAGGAATAAGCATAATTAATGAATTATGCCCAGAGCTCAAGTATAGATATGTTAATGTTAGTACGCTATCATGTCAGGGATTTGGTTGCGGAACTAATGTGTGTATAACTGATGATCAATTGTGTGAAATATATACACATAAAAAAGATGTTATATTCAACTTTCATGGTTACCCAGAAGCGATAAAGAGCATGTTGTATGATACTTGCCTTGCAGGAAGAACCAAGATAGTTGGGTATATAGAAAAGGGAACAACTACGACCCCATTTGATATGCAAGTTAAGAACAATACTTCAAGATTCCATATTGCGATCTACATGATTCAATCAGCAGCCAAAGTAAATCCAAAAGTTAATCAAGTAAAAGATAAATTAATAAAACAACTAGAAGCCAAGATCGAAGAACATAAAAATTACATTGTTGAAGTAGGCGATGATATGCCAGAAATTAAGAACTGGAAATGGAAGGGTTCTAAGGACTCATTAAACTTTGATAACAGTAATCAGTAAATAACTATACTCTCCTTGTGGTATCTTGAATTCAAGGTCAAAGTGCAATTCATCCATTTTATCATGAATAAAATACTTC
>JAYUKV010000124.1:0-8729 GCA_043764135.1 bacterium
GTCAAGTGTCCAACATTGACCCCCATTTTGTCCAACATTGACCCCCATTTTGTCCAACATTGACCCCCATTTTGTCACAGTTCACCCCCATTTTGTCCAACATTGACCCCCATTTTGTCCAACATAGCACCTTTTTAACCCCTATTTCAAGCCAGATTTTGGGGGTCCTAACTATAACTTAGTTAACTATATAACAACAACCAAGGTTTTTCAAAATCTTCAATTTTGGTTGCTGCTATTTTTTTCTATTTCTTAGTTTTTTTAGGTCAGACGTGTCCCCTTAGTTGTACCCAAGGTTATAATTTTATAAAAATAACCCTGTATTTCAAAGCTTTTCTTAAACAATTTTGCAGAATAGGTCAAATCTAGATTTTAGAATGGCCACCATTTGAATCGTTTTTGAGAGGTTTTTTTACCTTCAACTGGTACTTGGTTAGATTCGTCAAACAAGTCAAAATTTTGGGGGTTTATTGAAGCCTCAGGGCTATTTGAAGGTGTGACTTCAACTGTACTTTGTTTAGATCTTGGTTTTTCTGGAATATTTTGGATAGAACTGTCAGTCAAAGATTTTAATTGAGTTTGTAAACCAAGGGATAAAGTTTGTTGATTTTCTAGTAGCGTATGGACTTTTTCCAATTGTACATGAAACTTTTCAACCTCTTTTTCGCGAAGTTCAATCTGTTGATACAGTTTTTCTTTATCTTTTTTCAAATATTGAATTTCTTTTTTGTAAGATTCATTTTGATCGATGATGTACTGATCGAGTAAACCACGATTTTCTTCTTTCTCAAAATTATCACTAATAATATCACTAATAATATTTTTTTCTTCTTTTTTCTTTATTAGTGCTTTATCAATGTTATTAGCGCCATAATAGCTAATTAATTCATCCAATTCAATCCTCACCTCAAATCCATATTTTCCTTTAATTCTTGTTGATTTTATCTTCTTTTCCTGTAATAATTTTTTGATTGTATGTTCTGATTTACTACAAATATTTGCAGCTTCAAGGATTGATAAATTATTAGTGGTAGCAGTGATAATATTAGTAATATTTTTTGGCATAATTATTTTTTTCTTATTAGGGGTCTAGAATTATTAGTAATAATTATCTATGCTATTATTTCTGTCAATTTAACATAGAACCTGTCCAATTAATCCCTAATCTCACTTGCCAACAAAAACAGCCCTGGGTTTGATAAGGTATGAAAGAGTTTATCAACAGGGCTAAGTATAGTAAAATAGCAAAGTATTTTCAAGTCAAGTCTAAAAGACCTAGGATTTATGATTTGTTTGATGTTTTAGACGGTATCTTGTATGTTCTTGTCACAGGCTGTCAGTGGAGAAATCTATCATCTTGTTATCCTCCCTATAGAATAGTCTTTTACTATTTTAGCAAATGGAAGAATAGAAAAGTCTTTCATAAAGTTCTCAGTAGCCTGAATAATAGAGTTAATTGTCTTGGTAGAACTAACAAACCAAGAATCTTAATTATTGATAACCAATCCATAAGTGATAGCGATCTGCCAAGTCTAAAAGATAAAGGTTATGACGGTCACAAAAAAAGAAAGGGTAGGAAAAGATGTATCCTTGTTGACATAAGTGGTAATATTCACTGCATCAAGTATTTACCAGCTAATTTTAGTGATGTTAACACAGCTAAAGTAATTGTACAAAACTATAGATTAACTCCATTTGGTAAAAACAATAAACAACAAGTATCAATTTATGGAGATAAAGGTTTTCACTCACCAGATTTAAAAGAATATTGCAAAACTTACAACGTCAATTTCCAAGCTCTAATCAGGCAAAAACTGCCAGACTTAACCACTAAGATTGGTCAAGAGATCTACAAACAACAATATGGCTACATAACGGAACTAATCAAATCAATAAGATGGGTAGTAGAGCAAACCTTTGCCTGGTTACAAAAGTATAGACGATTGAATATGAATTATGAAAGAACTATATCAAGTCTTGAAGCAATGACTCTACTTGCAGCTATTAGAATCAAGCTCAGGAGTAGTTAGGATTAATTGAACAGGTTCATATTAGTTTCTATTACTAGATCACTAATTAAGAAAAGTGTGAATTTAAACGATTATATCTATTTTATAAAACTAAACAAAAATATAAATTTATTCTTGCAATTTTTAAATAATTTTTTCCCAATATATTTTTATCAGACATGTCCCCTTAGCTGTACTAACAAAAATTCCAACCCAAATCAACCCCCAAAAATCAAAAAATTTCAAGTCTCAAAATGGTACAGCGTCCGCCACTCGTTTCACTCCTTTTGGTTGCAGGCGTGTCGCTTTAGCTTCGCTAAGGCTCCTTGGTAAGGAGTTAAGCCCTATTTTAAAGCTATTAATTTTTTAAAAAAAATATTTTTGGACTTGGAAATTGAGAATAAACTGATTTTGAACTTGAATCTACCTAGGAGTGACCAGGAGTTAAGCTCTTGAAATAGATGTTTTTGTATTTTAAGGGTTTTGACTTGGAATTGAAAAAATACTTTGTAACAAAAGATTTGAAAATATATTTAGTGTAATTTTTTGACTAAAAATACCCACTAGGGGTCTTAAGTGATATTGAAATAGCGGTTTTTAAGGTGTCTCACAAAAAATGATATTTTGGTGTAATTTGTAAAAATGAACTTGAAATTTACTAGAAAAAGATCAAAAATTATGAATTTGGGACACATTAACTATTGCTTAAAACAGGGATTACATGGTTGAAGTGATGTTTGGTTTTTTTGCATTGGAATTACATTTTAATTTTTTTAGTTGTTTTTCCTGCCCTTTTTGTAAATTATCTATAATTTTATGGTCGTGAGACATTTAATTAATGGCTTGATTAAAGTAATACTAACCACTTCACATCTATTTAATTCCAAGTTCATTTTTTGGGACGTGTTGGGACTTAGGTTGGAATTGAAATTTAAGAGTTTGGAATTGGAAATTTAATCAAAAATCTGATCAAAATATTTTGTATATTTTGGAATTGAAACTTAAATATTTCACAACAATTTCACAACAATTTCAAACCAAACCAAAAACTACTTGACAAAAATACCACGATTTTGATATAATTAGAGAAATTACTTTTGTGAAATTCCAACTTTTTATGAAACAAGATCTTTTAAATTTTACAGTGGCCTTTTACTCGGAGGATGGAAAAACTTCACCTGTTCTTGATTACCTCCAAGAACTATCCAAGTCTAACCCAAAATTAACCGCTAAAGCATTATCCAGTATCATTGATCTACCCCTCAAGTTCTACAACTTCGACGATATCAAGGTTATCAAATCTGGAAAGTCCAATTACTACGAGTTGAGAGTCAAAGCTGGTTCAGATATCTGCCGTTTCTTCTTTGTAGTTAAAGATCCAAACTATATCGTCCTTTATGGTTTCACCAAGAAAACTCAAAAGACAGATTCTAAAGATTTAAAATTAGGAGAACGCAATTTACAGGATTTTCTACTCAATCAATCATCAATCACCATTGACCTAACTCCATGGCAACGTAAGCAGGCTATTTTAGCCACCCACAGCAACCAAATCAACAACACATCAAAAACTAACTTCAAACCCTAAAACCTTACCATATTATGACCACCAAAATCAGTCACCCAAACTTTAACCAACCAGTCACCCAAACTACAATTAATCTAAGCCAAACCTATCCCGATCTAAACAACTTTATGAATTCCAAAGAGTTCACTGACGTACACGCAGAACAAAACCTACTTCTCAATCTCAGGGTTCGGATTAAACAGATTATGACCAAGCAAAAACTCACCCAAGAAACTCTTGCCCAAAAGATGGGAGTTAATCAAAACCAAGTCCACCGGCTCGTGGCTGGTAAATCAGGCTTTACCTTTAAAACTATTCAAAAGTTTTGCATGGCTACTGAGACTAAGTTGGATTTTGTAAACTAGACTATCGTTTCACCTCCTAGTCATCAAAGATGACTAAGTACAAAGAAAATCCAAAAATCTTCAAATCCCACCCAAAAAACCACTACATACAGTGGTCAAAAAAATATACCTCTAAAACTAGCCAAAAAACCGTAAATTTCACCAACCATATAACCTCTAAAACAAGCCATTACATGGTTGAAATAGGGTCTAAATATTGACTGCGTATAAATGTTATTATTGGAAGTGTGGATGTGTTTTAAGGTATAATATAAATTGTTTGGCTAAACATAAAACAAATTTAGATTTGAATCACTTACATATTTATTCTATAACCAAGTAGAATAAGTCGTGCAATTTCTTAAGTGTTGAAACTGGAATATTATGACTTAGGTTTAAATTTTAAGTTTAACTTTAATATAGGAAATACAACAAAAACAAAAACAAAAAACAAATAAACCATTATAAGTAAATATATATTTTGAAAGAAATTATTTATATAAAGTGCTTTAAACATAACATATGATAATATTGGAATGAAAAATAAGGAATAATGTTTTCTTTTTTGTATATATGAAATATAAATAACATTTGCTAACAAAAAAACAGGAATAATGAACATTTCTGTTAAGGGGGCATTTTGTTTTATACTCATTTCACCAATTCCATAATAAAAACTTGTTATCAAATAATACAATGTTGCAATAATAAATATTACCATGTTTCTTTTGACAAAGTCTTTTATTTTTTGATTAAAAATTAAAACAGCTGCAAATACTAGTATTCCTGGAGCTAAAACTATGCTCATAAAAGAAAACAAATATAAAAAATTCATAAATTAATAATTAGGTTAATATTCTTAAATTAATTAATAACTATATACTTTTGTGTCTTTAAGTTTAAGATATAATGAGTTTGGCTCTGGTAAAATAAGATTCATATTACTAAATCCAACATACTTATTCCATATAGAATTGACATATGTTGTGCAATTATTGCCTATTGCAAGAATAGAATATGTGGAATTATTATAGCCAGGGTTCCACCCTGCAGTTACCATATCATTGTATTGATTGAAAGTTATGTTTTTCTTCCAATATGATAAAAGAGTGGGGTTTGAATTGTTTTGTGTTAGGTTTAAACCTTCATTCCAGTCACCAGATTTATTTATAAACACATTGTCCCACGATCCGCGCGATGTTCTATCGTTACAACCTAAACCTAATGAATTATCTAAATCATTCCACAATGTATATGTGTCATAACAACTCATGTAGTTTTGGTCATTCCATTTAACAAAACCAATAAATGTGTGTCCAACTGGGCTTACTCCACCAAATTTTCGAGAATAAACAACCATTTCATATTCACTAGATCTAAAAGCTTCTGTATAAGAAGGGCTCCCACATTTATATGTAAAAATTGAATTATTGGCATTTCCACTATTTGCATCTATACAATATGTCATATCTCCTTTAAGCCTAATGAGACCCTCTGTATCATATACCCATTTTTGGGACATTCCTCCGTTACAATCCCATAAATGAATTTTGACACCATTTGCATCTAAATTTTGAGTAATTCTATTATAGTCGCTCATGTCCAAGCACTTACCACCTACTCGTATAGTATCATCAAAATATAGATCAAATTTTTGATTCCAACTATTATTTGAATTTTTATACCACAAACCTATTGAAGCACCGTTGCTAGTGTTAGAGTTATAAAGGTCAAGAACAGTTCCATAATGGGTATTTGGTTTGGCATGATACATGTAAGTATTGTTGTAATTAGGGCTAAAGGCACTGGCTTTGACGCTCCCAAAGTTAATAATACTTTCAATCAATCCTACTTTTTTATCTTGTTTATATAATTTTGCTTTATTTTCGTCAATTGTGACTTTTGGTTGATTTTCAGGTTTATTTTTATCAGCTTCACTAGGTTGTAGTGTTGGTATCACTATCTCCAAGCCTAATTTTTTTGACTCTTCTCCAAGTGCATACACATCTTCTGATTTTATTTCTGATTGGCGACCTTGATCGATTAATTGCTTTATTTCAACAGCTTTTTGTTTTTGAGCTGCTTCTTGCTCTTTTATAGCTTTTTCTTTCATCGGTTTGACTATAGTTTCACCAATAAAACGTTCATTTTCTCTTCGGGCTATACCTTCTTTAGTTTTCTGTGCTTCATCTAAAACTTTATTTCTTTCTTCTTGACTTGGCTTTGAAGTAGTCACACTTTCAATATCTGAATCACTAATTGCAATATTATTTTTGGAGTCATTTAACTTTTTAGTTTTGCTAAGAGCTGATTTCTTTTGAATGTTAGTTTTTTTACTTGATTTTTCAAAATTTTGGATTGTAGCATTGTTTGATTTGGCTGAAAATGAAACTTTATTAATTACAATTTCAATAATTTTTGACTTAATCTCATCTAGCTTTGAGTCGCTGATAAGTTGGGCTTCTTTGATATTGAGACTAACATCACCTAGATCTATTTCAGTTGGAGCTTGTGGATCTTGTTTATCTGTTTTAGATAATTTGATATTGGAAATTAACCTATTCTTAGAATCTTCAAAACTTTTTTGGTTTACATTTAAGTCTTTAGATAAGTCAACACTGAAAGGAATATCCAAAAATTGATTGTCAACTTCAATCGAAGAATAAGCGTAGATATTTGAAGCCTCAAAGTTGTTAGTTATAAAATATTGGATGACACTTTCCAAACTTTTTAATTTAGTGAATGAAACTGAGTTTTGCGAATTATCCAAATACTGTTGGGCTAATACCACTGGATCTTGGGAAATATTGTCTGATATTGCATTTACTGAAATTTGACTCACCATTGCAACTGATAATGTAGTTACAAGTAAAGCTGACATTAAACCAAAGAGCGATCTTTGTATTAATTTATAAGTTGCTGCGATTGTGTTGGAATGGTTTGACGCTTGTGAGAATTTATTGGTTGGTGACATATAAAAATGGTATGAACTTATAAAAAATAGGAAATGTAGCTGTTGTAACGATTAATCCTAATGGCTGCTATTATACAACAACCTCAAATTATTTGTCAAGGCTATAGTAAAAATCGTACATTTTACTTTCTAGTTTTACCTGATTATTGCTCATTTTTAATCACAATTGATATACAATAATAAAAGATTTTAATAAATTAACTTTATTCTATATTTTAGATGTTTTTAGAACACGATTTTAATCACTTTTTTAATCAATTTTATCAAAAATCACTTAAATCAATTCCAACCATCCAATACCCTTACAAAGCCTACATTTTACCATATATTTATAAAGAAGGGGACATGTCTGAAAAAACTATAAAACAATTTCATTTTTGTTTAAATTTGGGGTGGGGTTTACGTTCCAAAATATGGCTTAAGAAACACATAGTGCTACTAAGGAGAGACGCCTGAAAAATTAATTTATTGATTTTGACCTTTTCCATATCTATCAACTGTGGTTAGATTTGTTATCCACTTTCTCTAGCCCAATTTCGTTCCGCTTGTTCCATATCTCGCTCGATCCATTTTGGTAAGTAGTAGTCATTTTGTAGTTTTGCTAGTTCTTCGTAAAATTCTACTTCCGTTTTGTAGTTTAAAGGTTCCACCATTACCGTTACTGGGTTCTTTTTTCTTTGTTCCTTTTCTTGCTCATCTGTGAGTTTGTTGTTTATCTTTGTTTCATCTTGCCAATCTTGTTGTATTGCCGAGATGAAGAACCCTACAGGAGAAGCTATTTTTTGAGTTTTAGATCTTGTGATTAATAGCTCTAGTTTTTCATTCACCATATCCATACCTTTGAGGTCAATCCACTTGTTTGACAGGTGGTCTGGAATACCTAGAGATAGAGCTTTTTGTAGTAGTTCTGATTTTGATAACTTTAGTTTTTCTTGTTGAGATTCAATAATAATTTCAGGTTTAGTTTCTGTGGGTTTAGTTACTATTAGTTCTCCTGTGTTCATATCTAAGGATTCGGATTTAACCGTAGTATTTTCAGTAATTTCAAATTTAATATCAGTCACAGTCCGGCCTCTTCTAATCTCTGTAAATATGAATTTTATATCCGTTTTGCCGTTTATTTCTTCAAAAGCAGGATCTAAAACCCTTCGTTTAAAATCCACAGACCTTTTATATTCAATTTCTTCAACTCCAAGTATATCCTTTAATTCTTCGAGCGAGTAAGTGACAGTTTTTTTCCATAAATTTTGTTTCATCAGTTCATAAATTCTAATCGAATAAACACTTTTGAGCGTAAGTATGTTGGACAGTTTATATTTTACAAAATGATTTTTTAAATCAATAAAATATTCAATAATGTCAGGATTCATGCGGACTTTTACCGATCCATCTTTCCAGATATATTTGAAGGTTGTGAACCAATTCATTTGTGTCAAACTCTCTTTTGTTCTTATCACTAAACGTTTTTCAAGCAAACTCTCAGTCATAAGAGCGACACGTTCATACTTGTTGTGGCCAGTTATGCCCAATAAACTGATAAAATCCTTAACATATATCTTACTTCCTTTGATAAAGTTCTCGCCATCTTCTTTTAGCATTGCTACAACATAAAGTAGTAGTTTTTGCTCTTCTTTTGAAAGTTTGTATCTTGCCTCATTTAGGTGGTTAGATTTGATAACTGTTAGATCTTTAGACATATTGAATAAGCGGTTTTTGTATCACTAAATAATGAACAGTGTGACAGTTTTTGTCAAGTGTCCAACATTGACCCCCATTTTGTCCAACATAGCACCTTTTTAACCCCTATTTCAAGCCAGATTTTGGGGGTCCTAACT
>JAYUKV010000125.1:0-2564 GCA_043764135.1 bacterium
ACTTTGAGGCTAATAATCTTTCGCTTCCAACAATACTATCATATCAAAGTGCAGCGCTTCTATTATTTCAAGTTGCAAATGTTTCGAACCTTAAATTAAAAGACAGAATGCTAAAAAAAGCATTTTATCTAATTCTTGAGAAGAGATTAGGTTTTACTTATAATGGATACTACCTTTCAAACCTCTATTCGAGCGGAGCTCTGACAATTATTAAAGACGATCTTTTCAACTCGATATTCGATGAGATCAAGGTGTTTTTAACTTCAGTCCAAATTGTCAAGTTAGATCTTATTTTGACTAATTGCAAACAATCTGGTAAAGATAAATTAGAAACATTGGCTTATGTTGATATTCATTTCTTTATTTACCATTAAGGAGGAAATCTAATGATTAATTTCATCAAAGCATTTTTGGCTAATTTATTTAAACCTGTTCAGACTACTGAGCAAATTGCAAAAGAGTTTGCTAATTCAAAAACTCCGGAAGAATTAAAGCGAATAGACAGTTTAAATGAACTTATTCGTAGTAAGTAAATATTTTTACTCCAAACACCAGAACCTATATGGCTCTGGTGTTTTTCTTTTTCCTCCTCCACTTTTATATCTATACAGCATTCTACTGTTGCCATAAGAAGCTTAGCTTGGTATACTGCACAAAATAATCCTCTTGAGTATGAATTTGCAGCTTTGTTAAAACAACACCCTTGTTTTACAAGTTCAATCGTTCTTACAGCTTCAATTGAAGTTCGACAAGAAAGATTAAAATCTAGAATGAAGGAGAGGCTTGATTCCACTAGAATCACAACGGGCAACAAAGTACAGCCACAACCTTATCAGTCATCATGACTTCTAACTATCTTTTGCAGAGATAGTTATTTTATACTTTTTGTAAGGAAAAATAATTAAAAATTATGTGTCTAATAACAACACTCCTTGACATTTGTTTTTTTTTATAGATTACTGTTAAGGTGAGTTCTCACTTTACAGTTTATTAAGGATTAATGGTGTTAAAATGACAAATAAAGCAGTCAAAATTCTTATGATTGGGGTTGGGTTGTACGGAAAATCATGCTATTTAAGCCATTTTTCTAGAACTCAATATAACAATGCAAAACTTGTTGCAGTTGTAGATTTACAAGAACAATGTTCAACAGTAAATGAATATCTGAATGTATTTCAAGACTATGAAAAACCAAAGTCATTTTTCATGTCCAAATCAATCGTTGGTAATTTCCAACCATTCTTGAATACAATCGTTCAAAATAATGAAATCAACGCAGTAATTATTAGCACGCCTCCCGAGGTAAGATTAAGCTATATCAAATGGGCTCTAAGCAAAGGTTTACATATTCTTGCAGATAAGCCATTGACTGCACCTTTGAATTGTTCTACTGATCCCGAAGCAAGTTCAATTCTTGTAAGTGATTACCAAAAAATTGTAGAACTTTATAATCGTTCTGCAGCCAACAATAAACACCTTGTGTTTGATTTGATGGTCCAAAGTAGGTATCACCCAGTTTACAATTTGATTCTGGAAAAATTAGAAGAAGTAGCTTCTCATACAGGATGTCCACTTACTCACTTTCAATTGACTCATACTGATGGACAATGGAGGTTTCCTAATGAAATCATTGAAATTGACTACCATGGCTATAATGAAGGAAATGGAAAAGCATCTCATTCTGGGTATCACTTTTTTGATTTAGCAGCAAATGCAATTAAAAAGTCTTTCAAAGCAGCAGTTAAACAACTCGATACGATTCGAGCATTTTCTACCGCAGTTAGACCTAATGATTTTATCGAACAAATCAATTACTCAGATTACTCAAAACTTTTTGGTGACGAATTTGATAGTTCTGTTCGATATTCAGAAAATGATTTCAAGCAATTAAGTCAAGACTTTGGTGAAATAGATTCTGTCAGCAATCTTGCTTATCTCAATAATGGCAGGGTTATGACTACTGGATCTATGAACCTGCTTTACAATAGTTTTTCAGAAAGATATTGGTCAAATCCAGTACTTACTGATTTATATCGTGAAAACGGAAGGCTCCGTCAAGAGTTACACCACTACGCTCAAGGTCCATTTCAGTCAATTTCGATTGTTAGTCTTAGAGGTTGCTCAAAAGTACCTTTATCCAAAAGACTGATTCAAGAATCTGCAAGAGATTCACTTGAATTGCATATTTTCCGCAATGTTGGCGTCAATTCAAACTGGAAAGCCTATGAAAGACTTACAATCAAAAACTTAATCCCAAGTTTACAGAATCAAGATGCTCACTTAGGTTATGCTAGAGATGTTGCAATTACACAATTTATTGCAAATATTCTTGACAAGACCAATCCTGACTCGAGACCCTCTCATGTCATGGATCATAACCACTCAATAACTACAATGGCAGCTATTTGTAAAAGCATGGCAACCAATAATGTGAATTGCCAACCTTTTGTAATTTAGTTCAATTGAAGTAACTCACCTTTCGCAACCAACTTTACAACAAACCAAAACCTCCCAATAATAGTTCATGATTTTGGATAAACCAACTTTAGATCTCTACTCTGATT
>JAYUKV010000126.1:0-8634 GCA_043764135.1 bacterium
CGAACGATACTACGAATACCCATTTTAAAAACCTCCGTTTTTGAAAAATAATAGGGTAATCAATACATTAGTAAATTTAGTTACAAATTGCAAGTTTTACTTTTTTGTAAAAAGTTTATATACCCTTTTTTAATGAAATATAAACACAATACAATCATAAAAAGCACTGCATAGTAATACGACAACTACTAGATTTTATCAGTTGATTTATTAGACCTCATTCCTAATTCACAAATGTTACGATAAATCAACCAATTATTAGACTTCTCCACATTGCGATTGTGATTTATTGTGATTTTATCGTACTCATTGTTTATTAGGAAGGAGGTCTATTGAGGGGAACTCTGAAATATGGACTAGTCTGTTTATAAAAGTTACAAGTAAGTATTTTTTTAAGCTAATTAATATATTTACTCTTTAAGCTATCCAAACCTTCTTTAAGCTGCGGGTATTTTACATTTAAATCAAATTGAATAGGATATTGTGTAACAAATTCATTTAATGCTGATAATTCATTATAAAACTCTTGAATCGTATCACCATAGTCTGCCCCGAGTGCATCACTAATTCCTTTAGTCCTCAAAAAATTCGTCACAAGACTATAATACGATTCTCTAAGTTTTTCGTAATTATCAATTGTTGATTCAAGAGAATTATAATCACCGAAAGAGTCTAAAGCACTTTTTATAATATTTCTAATTTCATTTCTTTCTATTTCTGTAAGTACAGTATCTTGCTGAGATTGTATCTCTTGAGATATTCTTTTATTTTCCTCAAGATAATGAGTTAATCTTGAAGAGTGATACTCAAGTTTTTTTTCAATAAGATTCTTTAATTGATCTAAATCAATATTCATTTTTTCCATCCAAGCTTTAACTATTGGTGATTCTGGATCGTTCTCTAGTAGGTTTTTTCGCGATGCATATGTCTGCACCTTACCTTCTTTTAATCCTATCTTAGTTATAACTACATCTTGCTTGGCTTTTAAAATGTGCATTTGATCAATCTTGTTAAGATGTGTTTGCGAATTATTCTCTGGTCCCATGGTTGGTTTCATGCTAACAGTATAGTTCAAAAAAACTATCTTTACAATAGTGCAATTTTTAACTCATTGTAATCAATTATTATTGAATATTTATTCTCTAAGTGAGATTTCCACTGTGATAGCATAACATAATTTACACCATTTGATCTTTCTTCTTCTAGAATCGAGTTTATCTTTGGATTTTTAAGTTTTGTGACTATTGATTCAGATACTTGATCGTTTTCATATAGCTTGATTACATGGGATATTATTGTTGACTCTGAGAGTTTTCGCATCTTGGCAATTGCTTGATATGTCATTCCTTGATCTAACAATTCTTTTGTACTGCTTATTGTATCTGTTTTAACATTTGGTTTTGATGGTAATGGAGTGTGTTCTACTGCAGCTTGAAGATCTGGGTTAGAATCACAGAACTCTTCTATTAATCTTGTAAAGGTAGTACCAAAGTTTTCTAATTTTAGTTTTCCTACCCCTGTTATTGTAGAGAATTGATCTTGATTTATTGGCAGTTTAAGCACCATTTCAACCAATGATACATCGCCAAAAATAATATAAGGTGGTACATTCTGTTCTTCAGCAATTGACTTTCGCATTGACTTAAGAGCTTCAAGAAGCTTAGTTTGTAATTGATTAAGATCTGATAATTCACCAGTTTTGGTCTTCATTGGCTTTGATGGCTTATTATCAACATATGCTACTAATTCCATGCTATTACCACTTTTAATAAAGTCAATACTTGATTGATCTAAAGTCAGAGTTTTAATAAAACCATCATAGTTAATATTAATAAATCCCAGATCAATAAGCTGATTGATATAATACTGCCATAATATTTTATTCATATCCTTACCTATACCATAAGTTGATAACTGATCATGGGAGTTTGCTTGTATTCTAGGATCTTTACCTGCAACTAAAATCTCAGTTATATAAGTCGAACCATATCTCTGATTAGTTTTAAAGATTGTTGAAATAATCTTTTGAGCGATAATAGTACCATCGATTTTGGGTTTTGGGTGTAAACAAGAATCACAATTCCCACAATCTTGTTCTAATTTCTCATTAAAATATTGTAGCAATACTCTTCTTCTACAATGCCCAGTCTTACAGAACTCAAGCAAGCGATTAAGCTTATCATGTTGCATTCTTCTAAACTCCTCAACATTCCTCTTGGATAAATATGGATTATCTTCTTGACCTTGATCAATAAACTTTTTAAGCGTAAAGACATCACCAATATTATATAATAGCAGTGCTTCTGAAGGGAGTCCATCTCGCCCTGCTCTACCTGTCTCTTGATAATATCCTTCAATTGACTTAGGTAAATTCCAGTGGATAACATATCTAACATTAGGCTTATCAATCCCCATACCAAATGCAATTGTAGCCACCACAACTTGAACCTTATCTTTCATAAAGTCATCATAAGCTTTATCTTTTACATCCTTAGATAATGAAGCATGATAACATGCTGCTTTGATGTTATTCCTGTTAAGTCTTTGAGCTAATTCTTCTGTTGATTTGCGTGATAGGCAATATATAATTCCTGCTTGACCTTTACGTGCAGTTATAAAATTAAATAGTTGTTGAAAACCATCTTTTTTATTCTCTACCGTATATGTAATATTAGGCCTATCAAAAGATGAAATATAGATATTAGGATTAACAAGCTTTAACTTATCAACTATATCTTTACGCGTTAATTCATCAGCTGTTGCTGTTAAAGCAACGATTGGAACATGCGAGAATTCTGTTTTTAGCACCCCAAGATTAGAGTACTCAGGTCGGAAGTCATGACCCCACGATGATATACAATGTGCTTCATCAATAGCAAATAGACTAATATTAATAGTCTTAAGATAGTTTAGAATGTAATTATCGTTTGCAAAGAGTTTTTCTGGTGAAATGTATAGTAGTTGCAGTTTATCATTTTCATGATTGTAAGGATTGTTAGTTTCTATGGCCTCCATGACTAGATCCTTTGTCTTATCTTCTAATGAAGAATTGAGATACTCAGCCCATATACCATTTTCTTTTAAAGATTCTACTTGATCGTGCATTAATGCAATAAGAGGTGACACAACTACAGTCAAACCATCATTAAGCAGAGCTGGTAACTGAAAGCACAATGATTTACCGCCTCCAGTTGGCATTATTCCAACAGTATCTTGTTTATTAAGGACAGACTCAATAACAGGCTCTTGCGAGGGTCTTAGTGAAGAGTATCCAAATTTGTCTTTGAGAATTGTATATCCTTGTTGATTCATGAAATAATTATTATATGAAGTTTAGGTTTTGTAAACATAATTAAATTTACAACAAAATGATTGAAAAACTCTGGGGGCTTTTTATTCGATTATACTATTATATCTAGATATTGCACATTCAAACCTTTTCTCCATAAGCTGTGGTTCGTATAATATTTTGTTAATTAGTTTCTGATCTAAATGAGTATTTAGTTTTATATTATAATTGAGGTCAGATTCACTTGTATATTTAATGTTTATTAGATTGTTTGGATTTTCAAAATTTGGAAGCCTGTCTTCTTTAAAAGGTAGATCTTCAAAGTTTATTTCCTTATCAATCTCATCTAAATAATAAGCGACTTCAACATCACCTTCAAAATCAAGGACACGCATTGTTTCACCATCATAAGCAACATATTTTGGTTCGCCATTATTACTTTTAAATGGACGTATGTCTTTATAGCGACTTTGAAACTGCATTATAAGCATTTTTCCACCTTCTCCATTTGCAATGTCACAAAACCCTTCTTCTCTGACAATTGATTTTACTTTGGAAGCTATATTATACCCCTCTTCATTTAAGATTACTATTGTACCGTCAATATTTGTTAAAATTAAATAATCACGTCCTTGAGCATTCTTAGATACTCTTGATTCAATAGAAGTAAAACCAGATTTCATTGTATCTCCATATCTATTAATTAAATTATAAGTTAAAGAGTCTTTATCTTGGACTACAATTAAATCTTTTATACCCTCAATCTGACTAACAGATTTGAAATTACCCAAATCCCTAAAGACACTTTCAAAAGTTATAACTTTAATCCTACCATCTTTTAATCGATCAATATAAAGTTCCCCTGCCTTCTCTACCACTCCCTGAGGTTCATATATTTCACTTGTACCATAGGAAACCAATCTTATCTTACCTTCATTTGTTTCTTTATATATACAATTATATTTATTATCATAGCTTTCAAATTCTATTTCATCTACCCACCTTGACTCAATTTCAACTCTTTTGGGAAATACCACTTTTTTCTTACCTTCACTATTTATTAAAATACAAACAAAGTTATGGATTTCAAAATCAACAGCCCCTTCTAAATCATATTCTGTTCCACCCCTTACTTCGACAACCCCATCTTTAACATAAAATAAATCATAACCTCTTGTGTCAATTTTAGCGGCCTCTTCTACTACCATTGTACCATTATAATTAACCGCTACTTGATTACCATTATTATTTTTAAAAATTGCAAATCTACTATTATTTTTGACAAAATCATCAAATTCCATTGATTCCCCCAATCCTCCATTGGACATTGAAATTGGACCAAAAGTATCAAAAATTTGATATTTGTTTGTTACCTTAGACTTAAGAATACTTAATTCATTGAACTCAATAACTTTGTCAAACGGTCCGTATGTTATGCCGGTAGGTCCAGAATAAAAATATTGATCCCCTTCAGTATTTTTATAAAATAACCCATCTTCCATTCCTTCTATACTTCCCTCAGATATATCATCTATTGTAACATCAAATTTTGGAATATATGCTTTACAACCATTAGCGTTTGTTAATTCAAAAATACTGTAATCGTAATCCATACTTTTTGCGTAAACACTTGTATAAGTTTCTAAATCTGCTAATTCTTGTTTTTCATTACTTTTTATTTTATATGTTCCATCATCTAACCTTACTTTAAAACCAATTCCATTTTGGATTTTAAATGTAGAAATGTAACTAATTTTCTCGTCAATTAGATTTTCATTCATTATTAAATCAAGATTAGAATCATACACTTGATATTTACCATCCTTAGTTATAACAAAAAAGCTTTTAACATCAAGAAATTCACCTTCCTGGAATTTATCATATCCCTCAGTATCGACTTTAATAACCACACTTTTTCTATTTTCCGAATTTATTAACACGATGTATTTATTACCAGATTCATCTAAAGCTTGATAAGCATAAGAGCCAGCATTATAATAACTAAATCCAGCTTGTAATAATTTACCATCATAAATTATTTTTACAATAGGATCATCAGATTTATTTGGTCTAATTGTAAATTTTTTCAACCCTGAATAACTATCAACTAACATAGGGTCATTTATCGAATCAATTATATTATATAAAGTTTCAGAGTCTTTAAATTGAGATTCATCAAAGTATTTACCTATAATTTTCTCCACATCAGGATACCCCATAAACGTCTTGTTTTTCCCCTGACTTGCATTAACAAAAACATTATAGAAAAGTGCAAAATCTTCTGGCTTAGTCTGTTTAAGATATTCTAAGAATACAATTTTCGTAAGATCTATACCCAAAAGGTTTTTAACATTAAAATCCAAATCAACATTTGTATCATTATCTTGAGAGCTACATAGCGCCATCAAAGCAATCGAATTGGCAGTATTCAAGGGACTTGCAAATGAGTTGTCACCATGCCCTCTACTTTCATGGGCATCTTTTCTTCTTCTGTTATCAATTCCATCATAGATTTTTAAAGGTCTTGGGTGTTTAGTACTATCTAAAGTGATATGAATAGGATGTAAGCGAGTATTTCCTTTAACTGATGAAGAATTGGACAATCTGATATCGTGCAATGTTTGTACAACATCATCTACATACTCTGGATTGTATTCTAAGTATTCAGGTTTCCTTCTAACTTCAGTAGCACCATAAGGATCTTCGCTTACCTCCATTCTATCATCAACAACAGCAGTATTTTGATGAGAAAAATCATCATGTTGCTCTTCATAGCTGTCTGTAGCAGGTCTATGTCTTACTTGGTTTATTGGTTGAAACTCAACCTCAAATCCTATTTTGGAATTACCAAGTCTATCAAATTGGGAATTATTGATTGGTTCAATTACTTTCCAAACTTTTAACCTTAATTCAGGATTAGGGTTTGTAATTTGTTTTACCATATCTTCATAAGTAAATGATTCCATTTCTTGTTGAAGAGTTAATCTTGCTTTTTCTTGATCTTCGATGAATTTGGATTCTGGATTTATTGTTTTTAACTTTTTGTAAAGTATTCCCAGAGCTTGTCTTTCAATTCCACTTGTTAAGAATTCATCGCTAAGTAGTCTATTTAATAATTGTAATATCTCTTGTTCGTTTAACTCTGTATTTGCTAATTCAGAAATGATTAACTCTTGAAATTGTGGATCTATTGTTGAATTAAATTCTTTGAAAAGGTAATTTTTGAGTGGTATTAATTGATCAAGTGGTAGTTTTTCTAAATATACAGTAGAGATTACATTTCTAACAATATACAGTTTTGATAAGAATAAATCTTTAACTGCATTTTTTGAACCTGCAAATGCTGTATCAACAGCATCAAACAAATCATAAACCAAAACTTCTAACTTGTTATCTTCACTTTCAAGAAATTTTTTAATTGATTTAACCAATTTCATATCAGTGTGCATTGTGTAACTAAGTTGTTCTCCAGGTGATTGTTGTTTACTATAATGTAGAAACTTGTTTCTTACAATGTTTAATACGGCTGTGCAAAAAAGTCCATCAGCGGTAGAATATAACTTAGGTTCAAATTCTTTTAATAGTTTTTCATAGACAATTTCAGCACTTTTTTCATCAGTTATGGGTGTTCTTTGGACTATTCCTTCAATTGTTTCAGTCAAAGGGTTTTGACTTATTGAATTGAAGTTATATATTTTTTCAATTGCTTCAAGCTCAGAGTAAAGCGTAACAAATGCAGGAGACTTGGAAATGTTTTCAATAGAAGTGCTTTTTTTATCTAGTTGAGCTTTTAATTCATCATACTTTTGTTTTAGTTCTCTAACATCAGTCGTTCCAGACTGAAGTTCAGTATTAAATTCTCTAAGTGATTCCATTACTGGAACTAAATAGCTAAGTACTTGAATATCTTTTGTAGATCTATCTCTTGTAATTGATTCTTTAGGTTGGATTAAAGTAGCTTGCGTTAAATTTGTATCTAGAATAATTAGAGAATTATTAGGCTCTGCTTCTTGTTTGTTTGTTTTTGATAATTTGGAGTGTAATAAAGGATCAAGATGATGAATCCAAGTTGAAATTGAAGCTAGTGAAGAAGAAAGGGATTTTGGTTTTTGTGTTTGTGTTATTAAATCACCATTTCTTCTTATGTTAGGAGTGATAATCATAGTGAGATTATATCTTAATATGATGATTTATACAATTAGAACTTTTTAAACTTATTAATTGACAATATTGTAAACTGTCTTAAGACTCAATCTAAGTTTTTTAACTTAGTAAAATTGTAATGTGAGGTAATATGCAACTCTCAGACACTGATATTAAACGTGGAATGGATCGAAGTGAAATCTTCATCGAGCCATACGATGAGAATCGACTACAATCCGCTTCTTACGATGTATTACTTGGTAACGAATTCTTCATCTTTGACAAGCACAAGATTCAAGTAATCGACCCTAAGCTTAACTTAGAACTCCACATGACCAAGGTCAAAGTAAAAGACGATGATAAATTCATCCTCCACCCCAATCAGTTTGCCCTAGGCGTAACAAAGGACAAAATTGGAGTTGACGATGCCCATTCTTGTCAGATAGATGGTAAGAGTTCAATGGCAAGGTTTGGATTAATAGTTCACACTACGGCGGGATACATAGATCCGGGTAATAATTTATGTATCACTCTTGAACTATACAACTGTAACTCCGTACCAATTATCCTGTACCCAAGCATGAAAATTGCACAAATGCGATTTTACAGACTACTTACGCCATCGACCAGACCTTATGGTACTAAAGGCCTTAACTCAAAATACTTTGGAGCAACCGGCATTCAAGCAAGCCAAATGCACAAGAATTGGGGAGCTGGAGATTGGCAAGGTAACTAAAGAAATTTAAACAACAATAAACCCGCTTTTTGCGGGAATTTTTATTACAATTCTATAGCTAATTAATACTAAAAATGTACATTTAGAATGTATAAAATATTCAAATATTTATTGCTTGTTATTTTACTCTTAACCCAATGGTTAAAGCAAAATAAGAAGTGATAAATATTGGGATATTTGTAGTTATAAATGTATTTTTTTAGTGGTAATTAGCAATATATATCAAGAAGATAAGATTACTAATGAAAAAAGTGTCTATATAATTGTTCTTAACAATAAGTGCAAGATATTCTTTAGGAGATTTATATCAGGAAATAGCTACAATTTTTGTTTATCGATGGAAGCTATGGAAAATAAAAAAGTGGTTCAATTTTCTGAAGACTTAACACTTTTTAAAAACCCATCCATATCCGAAATACTCCATAATCTCCTTTAATTCTTCATCGCTTACATCATACTCTTTTTG
>JAYUKV010000127.1:0-8634 GCA_043764135.1 bacterium
CGCAGGCTCTACAAAAGTGAGTTGTTGATATCATTATCAAATGATAAAAAAATATACACATCTTTACAAATGTGTATATGTGCTAGTTGAGGAACGACCAATTAATAGCATACTTTGTTTATTTTTGCAAAAAAACTTGAACTGCTTAATTGTATAATAAAATAGATATTAAATACAATTTGCATTTAACAATTTTATGTGCTAATAAATAAAATCTCACTTATACTATTGGAATGTTAATTATGAAAGACATTTTTTTGATCCCAGGGTCGATGATGGCTGCGCCGTCTCCACTAAAACCTGATGAGCTTGTAAAAGCACAAGAGGTTAATGGTGGGTTTTATTCATTTGATAAAGAAATCAGGAATGGTGAAATTGGCTTGTTTCTCTGGCATGACAATTATCCAGAGTCATTCAAAGTAAACCCGCTTAGCCCATTGTTGGCGTATGCCAATGACCGCAAACGAGTATCTACGAGTACATTACAACACGACCTAATTGAAGCTCTTGCAATTGCACAACCAAGAGTTATTGTTACACATTCTAAAGGTTGCCAACTTGTACTTGAGTCTTTCGCTAGATTTGGACTGCCGTTATCAGTTAAAAAAGTTGTATTTATGCAATCTGATGCTGACTTAAGCGATGATTTAGCAAAGCTTGCAGATACAGTTGAACTGATTAATCTGTATGCAAAAGATGATGCAACTCTATGGTCAAGTGTAGTCTTAAATGGTGGAAAAATTAGAGCTGGTCTCATGCCTTCAAAACAATCTGGAGTGATCAACAAACCATACTCTTCAAAAGGAATTCACATTTCTACACTTAAGGACCCTGAAATTAAAAACTGGATCCTAAGTCTATAATTTCAATTTACTCGCTAATATTTAGCGGGTAATTTATTAGTATAAAGTTCTATTACAATTTGACTTTTGAAATATTTATGGTTATTATTAAAATCGATACTTCAAGGTAAAATCCAATGATCAATAAACATAAAAATTTGGAATTAAAAGAGTTAGAAATTGATATCACTACCTATACAATTTTAGTTACACATTCTGTAGTAACAGAAGAACGAATTGCTTTCTTGCTAGAGTTTTTAGTTATGGTAAACCAATATCTAGCTCACACTACCGCTAACATGTCAGAGGAAACACTTGATAGATATTATCTCAAGATATTTGAAACACATGCCATTCATAAGTTTCTAAACTATCATTTGTCTCAAGCTAATTCTTTACTCGAATGGCAGGGTATCGTACAGACTTTTTTTAATCGACTTAATACTAGAAACCCTGAGTTAATCGAATCTCTTAGCAAGTTTGCTTATTCTGAGGAAGTTTCAACTTCTATTAAGACTAAGAAAGTAGTTATATCTTCTAACTCTGAAGAAATACTCAAACTACTATTTAATCAAGATTCTGCATTGTTGAGAATTGGTATGTGTGGATCGCTTATGCTCGCCTCTCAAGTATATAATCGACTTGCTACACTACAAAACAATTCTTTTACTGTAAGAGATCTGTTTTACTTCTATCTTGGACAAGAAAATAATTAACAATCGCCCTTACTAAGGGTGTATTTTAATAGAATTTTCGCAAAATCACAAAATCTTAACCTCAAAATGTGATAAATCAAAGGATTCCCAGGGTGTAGGTAATTCTGATTTTTCAATTTTGAATGATGGCTTGTGTTATTTAGCTAAAATCCTATTATCTTTTGACATTAAAAAAATAAATCAAAATAATCAAACAATAAATATGACGCAGAATGATTCATTACCAAAAATTCTACACTTAAGTAATAACCCTGAAGCCTATAAATTTGGCGGTACTGAAAAATTTCTAATTAACATGATTACTCATTTAAAATCTTTTGATCATATAATCATTGGTGGTGACTTGGTTTGTGGAATTGCCCAATCATTGCAGATTCCTTCGTACAATTTTGAGTTTAAAAGAGGTCACGGTGGTTTTTTATTTCGAATAAAAGAAATAATATATTTTCCATATACAATTTTAATGAGTTTATATTTTGTATTTAAATTTAGAAAGCTATTAAGCGAAGTTGATATAGTTAGTTTTTCAAATGGTTCGAAGAATTCTGTTATTACTTACGCACCTTTAATAAAACTTTTTTTTAACAAACCAATGATTTATATATTTCATGGTATATATTCTCCTAATAAATTTTACAACTATTCTATTTTCGGTAAAATATGGCAGTTTGGTTTTAATCTATGTACTAGGGTGTTTATAACTAAAGCTGTAGAAGAGTCTGTTGGAAATCTTAAATTTACAAGTAATACCTCGGAGTTAATTTACAACGGTACTGAAATCAATAATTATACTGCAAAAGACGAAACAAAAACATATAATTTTGGATATATTGGGTCGTTAAATGAAGCAAAAGGCATAAAAACATTAATCGAAACTTTAAAAATTTATGATAATCCTGCGAGTATTAATTTTTATTTTAAAGGTGAAGGTCCCTTATTAGACGAGATTAAAAGTATAATAGGATACAACCCGCTTGTTAATGTTATTATTGAGGAATTTTCAACAGATACTATTCCTTTTTATCAGAATCTAGATTGTTTAGTTGTGCCAAGTTATATTGAAGGATTTGGTCTTGTACGGATAGAAGCTATGGAAAGAGGTGTTCCTGTTATATCAAGTAATATTGCTGCTCTTAACGAATTAAATGAAATTATAAATATGAATGAACTTATTTTTAAAGTAGGTTCTTCAGAAGATCTTTTGGATAAAATGGAGTACTTTATTAATAACAGAGAAGTTTTTAATAGCGACTATCGTTTAAGATTGCATGATTCAGTTGCAAAATTCTTCGATAACAAAAAACAATTCCAAAAATACTCTGATTTATTTTTAAAAATAATCAATAAAAACCAAAATTAATTATGAAAATTTTAATTATTTCACCATCAACCATGCCTACATACTGTGGGGTAGGTAAGTTTACAGATAAAATTGCCAAAGAATTAATATGTGCTTCTAACGAAGTGTTGGTTATCGGGCAATTAAACCAAAAATTAACCTCAAATTTTGGTTTGAATGTAGAATATCCTATTGAATTATTTGATTTAAGTTTTACTAATTCTAAATCTCTTTTTAAGAGAATAAAAGAATATAATCCAGATGTCATAATTTTACAGTTTAATTCTGCAGAAATTGGTAAAAATCTGTTTTTAAACTTTTTCCCTTATATGATGAAGTTTAAAAATTTTAATGTTAAATTAATTTCAATTATTCATGAATTTAATACTTATACAATAAAAGGCATGTTAAGACATCTAATACCTGCATTACTTAGTAGTAAAGTATTTTTTTCAGATCAATCAAACTTAGATTCTGCAGTTAAGCTTTTACCAATTTTAAAATCAAAATCAAAAGTGATCAAAATAGGACCCCAAACTGGGGGTAGGTTTTATACTTCAACAAACAAAGATTCCGAAAGAATTATAACTAATATTACTAAACAAAAAGTTATCAAAATTGGCTTTCATGGATTAATCCAGCCAAAAAACAATATCGATATTATAACTAACGCTCTTGCAAAAATAAATAAAGGTCCGATTCAGTTTGAATTCCATGTATTAGGAGCTTTTGAATTAATAATTGATTATGGAGAAATGAATAATGGCGTTAATAAATTTCAAAAACAATCATTAGATTTAATAAATACTTCAGGAATAGCTGATAAAACTATTATTCATGGCGATCAAGATCCAACTGATAGTAAATTTGGAGAAATTGCTAAAGGTGTAGATATAATTATATTCCCAGACGTTGATGGAATTACAAGTAGAAGAACGAGTTTTTGGAATCTATTTGTTCAAAGCCCAGCAATTTGTTTAGTCTCTAAAGGGGAGCGTCAATTGGAATATATTTTTGATAATCTAATTCATTTTAATATATTAGAAGACGATAGTTTGTTAATTGAATTAAACAAATTATTTAATTCAAACCAAGATGAACTAAACGAAATTATAAACAAACAAAATAATTTAAGACTAGAATATTCGTCTGACAATTTAAAAAAATACTACAATGATTGCTTTACCAAATAATAGCGGTGTAAATAAGTTATTATCTTTGTTTACAAACAACAAGGCGAAGATAATTAATTACTCAACACAAATTATAATGAAAGGTTTAGCTCTTGTTCTAGGGTTAATACCGCAAAGATTTATAAACAATGAAAACATCCCAACTACTGATAGAGTTGGGATTGAGTTAGTATTAACTATCAATGCTATATTGTTTAGTTTTATAGACATTGGTATAACAAATATTCTATATAAATCCTACACGATTGAAACCGACAAAACAAAAATTGCTAAAATCTGGACCTTTGCATTCATTGCAAGAATAGTTATGTATTTTGTTGGATTATTGATCTTATTTATACTATATAGTTTTGACTGGTTTAAGTTGGGAAATATTAATCAATTAATAATTTTTGGTATATATACATCTCAATATCTCTTAATTTTTGATAGTAATTACAAATCAATTGCAGATACAAAAAATACAACTTTTAAATTTACTCTATCAGATCTGATAACAAAAATTCTAATTGCAACATTTTTAATAATATTACCACTAATAAGCAAGGACTACCTTAATATAAGAACATATATTATAGTAAATATTTTTATGTATATATTAACCAATGTTGTAGATTATAATTTTCAAAAAGAGTTTATATCTTGGTCATTTCCAAATTTGGAGATTTTTAAAACAAATTATAAAACAATATTAACCTTAATGTTTACAGGGTTAATATCAACATTATATGCTAAAGTCCCGATTTATTTTGTTGAGCAAGGCAAAGATATTATTAGTTTTGGTATTGCATCTAAAACTTTTGATTTATTACTTATTATTCCAAGTTTGATAATACCTATAGTATCAAGTGATTTTGTAAAAAAAATCAAAGATGCCGATTCCGCAACAAACAAAGAGCTATTGTTAAAAAAACACTTACTCTTTTCGTTTGTGATAGGTGTGTTTTGTTTTGTTCTGTGTATATTGTTGTCATATCCTATATTGTATTTGACCAATTCATTGCGGTTTGAAAATGCAGTTCAATACACATTATTATTTTCTATTAATTTTCTATTTCAGCCTGTTCTATATTTTATAGGTAGTACTAATTTTTTATTTAGTTTAAATAAATTTTTAATTCTCAATATTACAATTTTGTTTATAATAGCAATTCCTATTTATTACTTAGCTTATAACTATTTTGGTGTTGTTGGACTTATTTCATCTTTAACGATAATCAATATTATTGATTTAATCCTTAAACTATCTTACCTAAAACATAAAAAAAATTCACTCTATGCATAATCTTTATAATAAACCATTTTTTTCTATTATTACCCCTGTTTATAACAATCAACGTTACCTTGAAGAGTGTTTATCTTCAGTAGAAAATCAAACATATAGATCTTACGAGCACATTATAATTGATAATAACAACGACCCAATGCACGAGGAGTATATCAAAAATTGCTTAATAAATACGACTCAAACCTTATATTTACAAGAAAATACAAAAGGTGTCAGTGCAGCAAGGAATAACGGGATGCAGAATTCAGTTGGAGAATATATACTTTTTTTGGATTCCGATGATTATTACTCTAACCCACAATTCTTAGAGCAACTAAGCGAAGAAATTAAAAACCTCGATCCAAGTTTTGCATGGATAGGCTATTTACAAAACCTTCAAAAATTTAAAATCATAGAAAATAATTTAATTTTATCTGAAGATACAATTACGACAGGAAGATCAAAGCACCCTAATCTTATTAAAGAATTAGTTCATATATCTATTCCAGAACCAGCATTAATTATACCAAAGAAGTATTTATTAGACTCACTTTTTGATATCGATCAAAAAACTGCTGAGGGTTATTCATTGATTATTGATATTGCTTCAAAATTAGAAAAACCTGAATCTATAAAATACATTAAGCTTAAGACCTTAGGCTATATGTACAGAGATCATGAATACTCTACCACCAAACAAAACAACTGGGATCAAATCGAGTTAGTTGAACTAAATAAGATTTATACTAAAATTTTACAAAACCCTAAATTCTCACCACATTTTAGACATATTGCTTCAGTTACTAAATTAAGATTAAATTCTAGACCGAAAATAGGAAGAGTAATTTTTTGGTATGCAAAATTATTAACTAACTGGAAATTTTAAATATTATGAAACAAAAACTATTATTAGTTACAACTAACTTTATTAACGAATTTGGAAATGGCGGGCAAATACTTGCAAGAGAAATAGTGTCTATTCTTAATGAAGAGTTTGATGTATATATTCTATCACTAGAACACGTCGATACAAATTCAGTAATCACTAATTATAATAATATTCCATTATTAAAACTTAATACAAGAATTAATAGTAAATTTAAAAAACTCTTTCTAAAGATTTATAATTTATTATTATTCAAACCAAAGTTTAATAATGAAATAATATATAATCAAGATGATTATGATAAAATTCAAGAATTTACCAAAACCAATCAACTTGAGAGCTCAATATTAGTTTACAATTACATTTATACATTCTTAGTTGCTGATAAGCTTGAAAAAATGCTGAACCTTACTAAAAAGAATAAAAAGTTTTATGTAGCTCAAAATGTTGAATACGAACTAATAGACTTCAAAACCATAAGCTCAAGTTACAACTCTAAAATTCTCAAGAAATACGAAATTGATATTTTAAATAACTATCATACAATCGCTTTGACAGACAAAGATTATAATAAATTTGTTACATTAAAAGGAAACAATGACAATCTAATTTTAATCAATCCGATAATGAAAGTTAGGCAAAATCCAAGAAATATTAAACTTAACCAAATACTAATTACAACAAATTTGGGCTGGTGGCCTAATATAAATTCTATAAAATGGTTTTTTAATAGTGTATATCCTCTAATTAATCAAGACTACTCTATAATTATAACAGGTAAAGATAAAGATGGAATTCTTCAATCACTCGATAATGAACATAACAACGTAATATACAAAGGTTTTGTTACAGATGCAGAACTACAATATTTATACAATACAGTTGAATTTATAATCAATCCAACTATTGAAGGAGGAGGATTCCAAGTCAAAATGCTCGAAGCTCTCGCAAATTCAGTGCCTGTAATTTCCACAGATTACAGTAATCATTTAAAATCAATAGTTGTTTCAAGTGATTCAAATGACGGGATTGCCGAATTAATAAATAAGAAAAAGTACAATACAAATACAAAATTAGATTACCTAAATTATTACAATTATAACAAAGAACTCCTATTTAAAACCCTTAAACAATCTTAAATCTAAACAATAAACTTATGAAAAATCCTTTTTTTACAATAATTTCAACAAATTATAATGGTGAGCAGTTTTTGGAAGAGTGTCTATATTCTGTCCAAAATCAAACATTTCAAGATTTTGAACACATTGTTATCAATGATTGTTCTCCTAATAAGTATTACAATAAGAGCTGTAAAGAAATTATAGAGAACTTTAATTATCACAATGATCCAAAATACAAATTTATAGACTTAGAGACTAATGGAGGAGTTGGAGCTGCAAGAAATAAAGGTATTGATATTGCAAATGGTAAATTTTTACTTTTTCTAGATGGTGATGATAATTACCAGCTAAATCATTTGGAATCAATATTTGAAGAACTAAAAAAAACCGAAGACTTGTGGGATACATCAATATATACACTAAAAGATGGCAATCCATTTAAAATAAATAGTGAGGGTAAGGTCCAAATTCTCAAAAAACCAATGATAGAACAAGCACCTAATCACAGAACAGTTTTAACAGAGATAGTATATTTTTCCTTAACCATGCCACTGATGATAATCCCAAAATCAGTTTTAGGTGAAAATAGATTTACTCCAAAATTTCAATTAGGAGAAGAACCTGATTTATTCTTTAAAATAGTTTTTGATAGGAGATCAAAAGGACTTTCTGAATTTAAAATTTTCAAGTTAAATGTTGAGTCAGTGATGTATAGAAAACACGAAAACTCAATAACTGTAAAAGATTCCAAGACATCAAACAATCTAGAATCTAAAAACTATATTACAATATATGAAAAACTAATTAATAGTAAATTCACTTCAAACCTAGAAAAATTTATTTCTCATATATCAATTCTTAGATATTCAGCTAAGAATAATACAATTAGTAAATTCTATAAAAAAGCTCTTACATTTACATCTAAAATACTTTCTAATTGGTATTTTTAGACAATTCTATTAAATTGGATTTTTTAATCAATTAATATTCGATTACCAATATAATACAAACTTGTTCCTACAATAACACCACCAGTCCTTAAAAAAATAATTTGACAAATCATTTTTTTTTATGTTAATGGACTGTCTAGCCAACAATTATACATTTACGGAGGTAAATATCAATGGCGACTCAACTGAACGATTCTAATGAACAAAGTTCTAACAATTCTAATTCTGGATTCTTCAAAAATCTAAAGCACAAGTGCAAGCAAATATTTGCCAAAACCACTCAAGTTGCAATTATTACAACCATCGCAATTACAGGTGTT
>JAYUKV010000128.1:0-2508 GCA_043764135.1 bacterium
AGGTTTATTGAATTTTGCATAAATTGTTTTATGCAAAACAAATGAGAGATTTATTTGATTTAATAAAGATACCCACATATTTGTGGGTAATGGGTAGAACTTTATGGGATTATTTAAACTAAATTTTTAATACAATTTTTTAAAAATGAAAACTATTCTCATAAATAACAAAATAAAAATTTTAATTATCATTGGTTTGATAATTTTTTCTGGAATTTCTATTTTACTATTTCAAAAATTTTTACCTGATCCAAACCTTGATCAACCTGTAAAATTAGAAATTCAAAATATTACTAAATCCACTAATGATAAATTAGCACAAGTTTTTTTTGTAACTTTAGATAGTGCAGAAATTGTAGAATCTGGAAAAACATTCATCGCACCTTTTGGAGTTATAAACGAAAAACTTGAGACCAAACCTTTATCAAATAATTCATTTATATTGGAGAAGAATTTTATACCCTCTATCTTATTAGAGCATACAATTTTAAACAACTCATCTTTTGAGAATATTCAAGAATTAAGCACGAATATAATTAGTCAATCAAAACTTATGGGAAATACTATTAACATTCAGTTGATTAATGAATCATTGAATAACAATCAGTTCAAAAAATTAATTGTATTAATCTCCGATCTTAAATCACACTTTAGGAATATAACACTCTCAGGATATGAAAAAACGTTTGATACAATCGATACTAATATCCTCGATAAATTATTATCAAATACTTTTGTGTTTTGTAACTCTATCTCAAAGTGTCCCAAAGAAGACACTAACTTAACAATAATAGAGCAAACAAACCTCAACCAAACTACTAATTACCTAAACAAATTTAACCAACTTTAATATTTTACGCCTATGCAAAAAAATAACAAAACAAATGAAAATTCACAAAAAAATCTAAATCAATACCTGATTAGAAAGATTTTTGTAATTTTAACACTAATGCTAACTTTTTGTTCAGCATTGCTAATTACAAATCTAGGATTAAGATTTATTAGCAAATCAATTTACAATCCAAAAATGTCATACGAAACTTTCTATTCCCCTAACACATTAAATGAAATGACAGCAAACGTAGATTCTGAAATTTAAGCTTCAACAGATTCTGCAAAGTTTAATCCATTCAGTAATGAAAGAGCTTTAAAAACTTCTTCAACAATATATTTCTTTATTCTAAATATATTTTTAACTCTTTTGTTGATTACTTTTGGGGCTTCGAAAATTACTAAATACTTAACTAAAATTAACAAATAATTACTATGAATTTAGAAATTTATATAGTCTGTATAATCTTATTTTTATCTTTAATAAACATCGTCAAATTGATAATACTTTTTATCGCAACAGATTTGTATCATTCGTATCAATTTTTTAGCATCAAAAAAGATGAAGTAAAAGATCTGAATCTTAGCCTAGCTGTTGTTATTCCTGCACATAATGAGGAAACTGTCATATATAAGACACTTGAATCTGTTTTTAAAAACCCAAATTGTGAGTAAAATCAATCAATTAATCAAATCATACACCTTTTGTAGGTTGTAAGCTAAAACTGCAACATGCAGTTTTAGAATCAATCCATCAAGTTTCTTAGAATTAAACTTTTTTGGAATCAAGTATTCAAACTTTGAGAATATAGTTTCAATTGCTCTTCTTGAATATTTAATATAAGTTCTATCTTCATAGTTTGAGTTTTTGTTTTCATGGTTTTGAGTTTTTCTTTTCTTTAGAACTGGTGTCAGTTCTATTGATTGAGTCTTTAATGACTCAATCAATGAGTCATTATCATAAATAGAATCTGCTAGAATCTGTGATCCTTCCGGTATTGTTAAGCTTGTTCCAAGTAAACAATTAGGATCGTAAGTTTTGGCTGGTTTAAAAGAATAGTCGGTGATTAAACCTAAGCAATTTGAAATAGGACTAAATTTAAATCCATAATACCAATGCTTTTTACTTGCACAAAATCCCCTGTAGTCTTCATCAATAACTTTTCTTGGTTTGTTGGTTTTCTTTGAAATCTTCTTTAATTTTGATTTGTGATTCATCACTAGCTTACAGCTAGTGATTCTCATACTACCAATAATATTTACTGGATAAGTATCTGTAATATATACTTTTACATAGTTAATATACAACATCAATTTTTGAATTTTATTGATCAACTTTAACATTGCTTCTGATACTTGATTTACCATTAATGGAATATATTCTTGAAGTTTGTTTAGTCTTCTACAGTATTGGCTTGGAGAAAGAACATAGCCAAAGACTCTTGAGTCTTTGGCTATTGATAATGTTTTAGCATGATTAGACTGATAGTCTAAGCATGCTATTAAAGCAATGATAAGTATTTCTTTGTTGCTCATTTGAGAGTGATAATGAGTTGTAGAAATATTGCTAGTCTCTACGAGACTAGACAATATTAAAGATAAAAACTCTACTTTGTTTGATAAGGATAGGTGTGTGAACATATGAATTTCGCACCTATCTTTATCTTTATATATTTT
>JAYUKV010000129.1:0-2467 GCA_043764135.1 bacterium
AGTAGGGGGAGGTAGAGTAATTTACCTTCCCCGTTTGTGGATTCCTTTATCATCCTTGTGTTGATCACACTGTTGGACTAGTACAATCCCCAAGCATTATGCTTGGGGATTTTTGTTTTTGATCTAAATTTATTTTGATAAATCTTAATAGATTTTTCAAAATATTAAATTTGTTGATCGAGCGTCTGATTGACTACTTTATCTGCTTCTTTATTAAACTCTCTTCTGATGTGAATTATTGATACTTCTGGAGTTAATAAGGCTTTAGCTTTTTTGTAGTAGGGGAGTAAATGCGGGGTTTTTACTTTCCATTTGTCATTTATTTGAGATACAACAAGTAGAGAGTCCATGTTGATTGTGATTGGATAAAGGTTTTTTTTCTTTGCATCTTCTAATGCAAGTATTAATGATGTCCATTCTGCTTCATTGTTCGTTGCTATTCCTAAGAATAAACCCTCTTCGGTGATCAATTCTTCTCCTGATTTAATTACGAATCCACTTGCTGCAGGTCCTGGATTGCCTCTTGACCCACCATCGCAAAATGCAATATATTTCATAATTGTACTATTCTATTTTTGAGTTATTTGGTCAATAATATTTTCAATATTTATTTTTAAAAAATATAATAATACAAAAATTTCCCTCTACTTGAATCAAGAGAGGGCGAAGGCAAATTGAAATAATATTGATTAAATTAGTAATGCACCATGATATGCATTCATCATTTGATCAACAGTTGCAGATTGCTTGTACAAAGATCGAAAAGAATTGAAGATCGAAGATGCAATTCTCATGCTTTGGAACTTACCCAATAAACTTATTGGATTGGTTGAAAGCTGATTGAAAATTCCTTCATAAATTACTGCAAAATCAGGATTGGACGGAAAACTAATAAACTTAGTTTTTTTGGATAGATTTGTCTTAATTGGGTTTTCAATTAAGGTATTATCTTTCCTCATAAAATTTATAATCTGAATTTCAATTGGGAATTCTACAGAATAGTTGATATTCTCAGAGCTGTGATAAATTGTGTTTTCTAAACTTTTACGATACTGTCTGTAAACTTGCGTGTTATAGCCAATATCTTCAATTTTAGAAGACATAATCGAATTCAAGAACTCTTGTTCTAGTTTACTTGTTTCGTTTGGAAGACCAAAAACGAATGGATTGAAGCAAGCTGTAATATTGTAATCATTGTGCCAATTGTGAGCTCTGATGATAAACTCTTGCAGGGTTTCAAGAGATTCAAGACTAAGACAATCATAGTAGTTGACCACTGCAATGGTTGCAGGATCATAATCAATCTGAGCTTTAGCCAAGCTGCTGACCATTTGTATTCCTTCTACAAAGATAGAATAAGGGATAATAACAGACTAAGTAATTAAACTTATACTCTGTAGAGTAGATAATTATCATGTAATCTAATGGTTGTCAATTGACATCTTAAATCAAGTAGGTTAAAGATTAAAAATACATCTTAAATCACCCTTATGGAGTAAAAAATGCCAAAAGCAAAATATGATCAAAAAGTTCGTGAATTACTTAATTCACATTCTGGTGTGAGGATTAATTATAAATTGCAAGGAGAGTTAGAATCATGTACGAGTACAGATATTGTGACTCACTACGAGTTTTTAAATGAGACAATTACTGAATTGAGTCAGTGGTTAGAAATTCTTAATGACCAAGATATTATTGAAATTACAAAAGTAAGTTAATAATCTTTTAAATTTTAGCCGAAATATGAGTTAGGCTATCCAACCTGTTGTATTAATCGTTTAGAGAAGCAATTGATTGCAAAAAATGACTTTTAGTCTGAAAAGACAATTTCATTTTTTGTAATTAATCGCAGCTTTAGATCATTAATAAATAGGTTCATTTTTTATTTGCAATTAAGCAAAAACTGTGCTATTATCTATAATAGAAACAGTTTAATTTTAACTCAATAGGAGTAAATAAAATGACCAAGTTTTCATTTTTGTTCTATGCTATCAATGGCACAGGATGCGGACACATCAGTAGATGCAATAATATTGCAAAAGAGGTGTTAAACCTTTGTCATGCAATTGGCATTCTAGCAGATGTTAGAATGTTGACAACTTCTGATGCGGATCAGATTAGTGGTGGTTTTCCCACATATAAGATCCCTTCAAAAACTGTCATTGCTGCTAGTGATGCAAACAATTCAAGTTATATTACAAGTTCGTCATTTTTTGTGATGAATCTTGTTGGTCATTTTCGATGAACTCTATGAAGATTCTAACGAAGTTGACAATGATCTAGATAATGATGAATCAGGGGATGATGACCAAAGCGATGAAGATGATGATATCTCTGACGAATCGTAAGATTGCTAATGAGTAATATCTGATTTATAGCTAACTCATAGCTCAACTGTACATATTTATCAAACAATGATCTAAGTTTTTTTGAATGTTTTCTTTTGTGCTATTAAGAGTTCTTAAAT
>JAYUKV010000130.1:0-8259 GCA_043764135.1 bacterium
ATTGAGGTAAATATTCTCTTAACTTGTATCTAATACTCAAGATTTTTTTGAATAAAAGCTTGAATCCCTTGTCTCTTGGTTTGTCCTTTCTTCGTTGTAAGAATTCGGGTTTTGGAGGGGTTGGGTTAGAATTGTGGTAAGACATGTTATTTACTAATAGTTAACTATCACTATCGGGGTGGGTTGTCAAGAATTTATCCTTAACCTATACACTTTTTTTTATTAGTTGTAATTCAAACAATAATTAATTTAGTTAGCGATTGAACACTAGGAGAAACTTTTTAGAATATTAAATATTTCCTTATTGAGCCCTTTTCGGGGCTCAATAAGGAGGAGAAAGCCGGAAATTGACCAGGTCAATTTCCGTTTCTTCCCCTCACCAAGTGGCCATTAGGCCATTTAGTGAGAAAGTGTTTCTAATCCAAAACTATTACTTTTTAAGTTAAATTGGATTTTTAAAAATTTAATAAAACGTAGTAAATTAAACTTTATTTTGAAAAAATTATCCTGATTTACAATTGAAGCAGGGCGTCGTTACAGAAGGAAAGAAGCAAAAATGGGTGGTTGCTTGATCTTTAAATTTTACTTGTTATCTAGACATTACTGTTAAATTTTTATTGACAGATAATGTAGTGAATGTAATATATAGGTATCTAATACTATTTTAGAGCAGATCTTACACTTTTTATAGTTTCAAGGAGAAGATAAATGGCGTCACTTCAAGATAATAAATTCGCGAAAACTGACAAAATTGTTTCAGAAGAAGTTCCGTCAAAAGGACCGTACACAGCAATTCGTGATACGCACTTTGATGAAAAGGGTAAAATCCTAGGATATAAGAACTACGCTGTTATACAAGGTCACAAGTTGCCCATGTATCAACGCTGGATTCAATATCCAGATTATTCAATGAAATACGACAAAGATGAAAATGTTCTTATATCTCGCACCAAGTCAGAATCTGAGGATGTGTCAACATATGAGCTGTATGTCAAGAAAAACCATATTCACTATGGCAAAAACTGTAATTCCAATCAAGCTCCTCTCGGTGTTGAATTCCTTCTTGAAAAAGTAGATGGTGCATATATTAAAAAGTATTTTGCGCATACTTGTATAGAATTTGATCGTATTTTTGAAAAAACCTTGGGTAGATTTAAATAAATCATACAAACTCCTTAACTATTTGTTAAGGAATTTTTTTTAACAAACTGTTTTAAATAAAAATAATAAATAAAAGAATTATCATATTTATAATTCTAATACTTGGAATAACAAACAGTCCTAAGTCGCAAATATTTCAATTTTTGTTGATTGGTTTTTTATTGAAATTGCGTTTATTGACAATCTTTTACAATTTACTAAATCTCTTGTTATAATATAATATCCACATGGCTATAATCGTTGATAAAAAATCAGGAATCTTAGATACACTAGGCAATACTCAAGACACAAGACCTACTAAGATCAAAAAAGAGAAAGTGAAAAAGTCATTTATCTCTACTTACTTTGAGGAGTTAAAGGATGTAACTTGGCCAACAGGGAAGCAGATAATTGTTTGGTTTTTTGCTACTTTATTAGTGTGTGTATTCTTTACATATGCAATAATTAGTTTTGATAACGTATTCAAAGCTGTATTCAAGTTTATAGAGTGTTCATCACCAAAAGGATTGGGAACTTCGTTTAATAACTGTGTTCAAGAGTTGCCAAGAAACATTTTCTCAGGTACATTATAGAATATGAATGAAGAAAATACTCAAAACTTAGAATCAGCATTTGATAAAGATGGTCTCTTAATAAGTCAAGATCCTCATTGGTATGCCTGCCAATCGAACGTAAACAATGAAGATGCAGCCAAAAAAATCTTAGAACAAAAGATTGTTAACCTAGCTCTTCAAGAAAAACTAACAGAAGTATACATCCCAACTAAAAAAGTAGTAAAACTTAATAAGAAAGGAATTAGAGAAGAAAAATTCGTTAAAGTTCATCCTGGATATCTATATGTAAGAGCAGTACTTACAAAAGAAATTGCATACATCATTCAATCATCTTCAATGATAACAAGAATAGCTGTTACTGGTGGTGTATATAAACCATTAGAAGATGGCTACATAGAAAGAATAAAAGCAGAATTACTAGAATCAAACGAAAAAGTTACTGTACAAGCAGCATCAGATATTAAACTAGGAGATCTAGTAAATATCGTAGATGGTCACTTCAAACACATGCAAGGTAAAGTATCATCAGTTAATGCTGAAGGTAATAGAATCGGAGTTTTACTTAATATGTTTGAGAGAGAGACTCAAGTAGAATTAGATATTCTAGAAATTGAAAAAGTTCTATAAAGAATAAAGTTATAAAAAAATTACCTAAAGAGGTATTTTTTTATTCTTTAAATTCTTTTAACTTTAATAAGTAAACAGTGGCGGTTACTGTGTTACTTACATTAAGAGATTCTTTTTTTCCTTCCATAGGTAAGAAAATTGTATGATCAAACTTTGACTTATCAAGTTCATTAAGACCGTGGATTTCGTTACCAACCCATAGCATTAGATTATCAATTTTATAATCATAATTAAGTACAAAATCATACACATTCTTAGCATCATCAAAAAGTTCAACTCCTATATGAACAAAATCAGGATAGGCATCAAAAACTTCTTGTGGAGTATCAAAGTGTTCAAAATCTACATAATCTTCTGCATTAATAGCTGTTTTTTTGATTAATAGTTTGGTTTCTCCTAGTGGTTTGGGAGTGTAACCTACAGTTATTAATTTGCAATTAGTTGCATCGCAAGTTCTCATAACCGATCCAACATTAAATGCTGATCTTATATTATCTAGAACAACGACCATATACTATTTATAATATTAAGTAGAATTATTAATCCCCAAGCGATAGACATTAATAATACTGAGCCTGCGGCAAGGTCTTTTACTCTTTTGACTTTTTCACTGTATTCCATAGTTATCATATCACATAGATATTCAATAGCAGTGTTCATTATTTCTTGTGAGATTGTAAAAAGTCCAAAGATAATATGTATAAATACAAAAGTGTAATCATCTCTTAACAAGTTGATCAGGATTAGAAATAAACAAAGACCAAATTGAATCTTGGCACTAGGTTCTGTAAATACTCCATGAATTCCACCCCTGATTGCATATTTGAAGGATTTGAATAAGTTGTACTTTTGGTATTTATTTGGACTATCCATAACTACAGTACTAAAACCAACAATTGTGAAAATGTCAAAACTAATTTAGATGTTCAAATTAAGACTGTAAATTTTGACAATTGTCTTTAATAAAATCAAACTTAATATAAAACTTCTTATTTTAAAACTATGTCTTTTGTAAACAATTTAACCAAAAAAGAATTTGATGAAGAGATTAAATCAACAAAGTCTTATATGTTCCTTGATTTTTATGCAGATTGGTGCGGACCTTGTGTCAGAATGAATCCTATTATCGACAAAATCGCTCAAGATGAAGAATTACTAGGTAAAGTTTCATTTCACAAAATCAATGCAGATTTTGAAGAAGTGCTAAGCGTAAAATTTGGTGTAAGAGGTATTCCTGCTTTCTTCTTAATAGAAACTAATGAAACAGATCAATTCGAAACAATAAAATCATGGGTAGGAACACAAGACTTCTTCAAACTTAAAGCAGATATATTAATGTCTATAACTGCAGAAAAAGCTATTAAATCTTAATTATTATGATTTATCTGTTCTGGATAACAACAATTATTATTGGAATATTATTAGGAATTTTCATTTTTCTTATTGTAGGTAGTATAAGAAACAAAGCGCATAATCCTTCAGGAGCTAAAAAAGTTATTTCTGGTATAGTAATAACTTCACTTCTTGGTTTTATTATCTTTGGCTGGAATACTTATTCCCTATTTAGCTCAATTGAAAACTTCGATATCAATATACCCAATACTCCAAATACACAAAACAACACTCCAAAACCTGACCCAAATAAAAACCAAAACAACCAAAACAACAATTCATCCGATTACTTCAACTTCTAATGAAAGAAATTAAATATTTCCTAGCCAAGTCAGAACCTAATTCTTATTCATTTGAAGACTTAGAATGCGATATTGTAACATGGTGGGATGGTGTCAGAAATTACCAAGCAATACTAGTAATTAAATCATGGAAAATTGGGGACAGAATTTTCTTCTATCGTTCAGTACAAAATCCAGCAATAATTGGTATGATGGAAGTTGTTACTTCACCAATTTTTGATGTTAATGATGAACGCAAGATATCATGGAAAGCACAGGTAAAACTAATCACAAAATTTGAACAAGAAGTACCACTTCAGCTAATTAAGGAGAGCCAAAAATTCAACTCATATATATTAGTTCGTAATTCTAGACTGTCTACAATGGCTTGCCCTCAAGATTTTGTTGACTTTGTATTTTATCATGCAAATTACAAGGAAGAAATGGGACATACCAAAAAATTAAAAACTCAATTTAAATAAAATTTGAGTTTTAATTTTTACAAAAAAGTAATTATAGTGTATAATTATTTCTGATAGTTATTGTGTATAACTAATTAGTGATTAACCAATTCAAGGTTTTATAGAATTTACTATAATAATCTTGACAAAAGAATTGACTAACATTACTCTTACTTTTATAACACAATAAACTAAAAATTAATTATTTGCTCAGATTTATTGTAAACTGAGAGTTTATTTAAGAATTAATACTTACATGCCCTTACAAAATTTTCTAACAAAATCTATTTTTGTTGCCAACGAGAGAAAGCTCCTATTAATAGAACTAAAATTAGAAATCAGATCATTTCACAACCAAATTAAAAATCTTGGTTTAAGTTCAAATATTAAAAAGATGTATCTTATCTTTATAGTACTTGCAATGATGATCCCGCTTTTCACTCTTAATCCGTCAGCTAATCAAGAGTCTAAACTATTACAATTAGTAGAAGCAGACCAGACAGATAAGCCGGTAAATATAGTATTTGCTGAACCCTCTGCTGTTACTATAGACACAAGTGCCATAAACAGCTCTTCTGACTTTACTAAATATACTATAAAAAGCGATGAAAAGATTGAAACTATTCTAGATCGAGTAGGAAACCTTGATCTTAATACTTTGAGAGTAAATAACCCAGGTAAAGAATTTAATCCAGGTACAGAAATTGTGATACCAAAAGAAAAAGGATACCTGTTAGCTTACAATAAGCAATCAGATCCTAAAGAACTATCATCTGGCCTCTTAAAAAACGAGCCTGAAATCAAAAAAATGATAGAAAAAAATGCAGAAGGTTTTATCTTTATCAAAGGAGATGATCCTTTAGAAACTAAAAAAAACTATGACAGAAATGTTGCCCGTTTTAGATATAATTTATCTTCTAATGTTTCAATTAACTTTGTCTCAACACAAGCTAGTAATTCTTCAAGTGCAGTGCCAAATGAAGATTTTAGTAATGCTCTCAATGCCTTTATTTCACAATTTCAAGGTAGAAGACACCACGATGGTAATGGTTGGTCGTTGGGTGAATGTGTAAGTCTTGTTAAGAGATGGCAGCAATTTATCGGTGCTTCTTATGGAATCTGGCCAGGATACAATGGCTATCCTCGTAATGCTTGGGCTGGTTATAGGGCTGGATCTAGAGGAATGGCACCTGAAAATGCTACTTTTGGAGTAATGATAGAAGGTAATGTTAACAACCTAAAACCAGGAGATGTATTAGTTATCGATACGCCTACTTCACATACAGGTTTGGCAACAGGAAGATACAATGGAAATACATATGAAGTCTTTGACCAAAATTCGCCTGTAGGTTCTGGAGCTAAGTTTACATCTTATCCCAAATCTTCATTTATTGCCGCATTGAGATATTATCGAAAATAAAACAAAAAAAATACAACTTTTAGGGTTGTTTTTTGTTTATTTAATAATATTTAACGATGTATCTGTAAGTCACTAATACTATTAAATATTTTGTAAATATTATTCATTTTTAATTGACAAGACTCCTCAAATAATGTAAGTTGGAAGGATAAACATATTATACATGTCTAATCCCATACGTAATCTAATAAGATATTTTACTTCAAGTGATTTCAAAATGAGACTACTTGAATCAAAACTAAACATTAGAAAAACAATATTTAAACTGAATCAACTTACAATAACACACCATATTAAAAAATTCTATTTAGTCTTCTTTATATGCGCTTGTATGATTCCTCTTTATACGCTACAACCTTTGGCGTCTTCAGAAGATAGTAAGTTTCTTAAGTTAACCAATCAATTACAAGTAGATGCTAAGAGTAATCCAATTGAATACTCCGATCTTGCTACATACACTCCCAATCTAAGCGAGGTTAAATCTTCATTGTTTGAAACATACAAACTCAAAAAAAGTGATAATATTGATAAAATAAACGCAAGATTTAACAACCTTAACAGAACAACTCTTGAAACAAACAATGCTAATAGAGAGTGGAAAGAAGGTAATGATATTATAATTCCTAAGTCTAATGGTTTATTAATTGGTTTTAATAAAGATACAAATGTTGAAGAATACTCACAAGCAATCAATCAATCATTAGATACTTTAAAAAATGCCAAAGGTGATCAAACAGAAGGCTTCTTCTTCTTCCCATCTGATAATGCATCTGAACTTAAAAAGTCTTTTGATTCAAACATCAAAAAACTAAGAGAGCCCAAGGTTGTTATCCAATCTTCAAACGGATCTGTTACCAGACCTTCATACACTGCATATAATGTACCTTCAGGAAATCTATCAAGTCAATTCCAAGACTTTGTAAATAGGACAAGAGGTGTAAACCAACATGATGGTAACGGTTGGAATCCAGGTCAATGCGTATCTTTGATAAAACAATGGCAAAGATATTTAGGAGCTAGTTCTGGTTATTGGCCAGGAAACTATCCTGCACCTGCTTATTATGCTTATTTAAGTGGTAACAGATCAATGGCTCCTGATGTACCTTCTTTTAGAATTGTTATTGTAACTGATGTCAATGCTTTAAGCGCGGGTGATATTATAGTCACAACTGGTTACCCAAGCCATACAGGAATTGCTACTGGACGAAACTCTGGTGGAACTTTCGACATCTATGATCAAAACTCTCCATTCGGTTCTGCACCGAGATTTAATACATATACTAACCGAATGTTTATTGGAGCATTAAGATACATAAAAAATTAGCACTAAAAAATTAGCACTTTATAAGTGCTAATTTTTTACTAATTTTTATTTATTTATTAGTTGTGGTTTGTATTTTTTGAAAAATAGGAATTAGATAGAAGTTGTAACTTCTAGTTCCTCAGCGTTTATTTCATCTAGATCTTTTTTAGGTGCAATTACAAAGCTTTTTAAATTACTAAGCGAAGTATCTAAAGGTGAAAAGAAGTAGATAGGACAGCTAGTCTTAGGATAATCAGTAAAGATTAACTCACTAGCGTTTATTTCATCTAGAATGTAGATTAGCCCATCTTGCATAATAAACTCACCAATTTTAAAGTTTTTACCTAATTTTTTGGTAAGTTTTGGTTTTGCGAGATACTCTGCATCTTCATTATAGAAGTTTTTAATCACACTTAATTGAAGCTGACTAACATCATCTAAGTTGTTAATCTCATAGGCTTTTGATTTTTCATAATCTGATCTAATGATTAAATAATTCTTCCCTTCGTATGAATAAACATTACCAAGTTCTAAACTATTATTTTTTCTCAACTTTAATGGCATTACAATAGGTGTTAGGATTAATATTGGTTGCCTTAACTATGAAGTTTTTGTTGATATCTGTCAAGAAAAATGAATCAATTGTTAACAACTAAGAAAGTAAATTTCAACTATTTCATTTTTACTATTCTTTATTAAGCCTTTCCATTGAACTCATAATATAATTTCAATAAAATCTTTTGGAACCTATTTTGCTTCTTTCATTCTGTAACGACCGTCCTGAAAAATAGTAAGTCAAGTTAATTTTTTCAAAATTGAGAACTGTTTGAGTCTAGCGAGTTTTTGAAATTTAAAAATTAACCGTCATCAATTATTAGGAAGTGAAAGAAAAAAAGAACTAAAAATTCACTCATTTAAAAAATATGTAACTATATTAACCATTTTCTTAAAAAAAATGGTTAAAAAAACTCAGAACTGTCCCGCTAAACACGGGACAGCTTTCTTTTACACAATTAACCACCTTTAGGTGGTTAATTTGCGTTTATATTTTTTATTTAGT
>JAYUKV010000131.1:0-31201 GCA_043764135.1 bacterium
CACAACTTTTTTTCTTAAATCATTATCATATCTCATAAATTTAAGACAGTATAGTTGATTAAAATTAATTGTCCAGTTGTGTTATGGGTTAGCTATAAAAATGAAAACGTCACAATAATAGAATATATCACCAACTTTATAATCTTCATAATTATTTGCTTTTTCTTATATTATAAATAATTAATGCAAAAACTATGCTTAGTAATAGTTGGCCGATTATAAATCCTAGTATCTAGGAAGCATCAGTAGAGTAGTCCTCATTTGGTCTAATTATAAATTGTAATATTAAAAATACAATTATAGTGTATTTGAAAAATTTTAACTTCATTCTTAATTTGATAACACATAATGTGTTAAAATGATAAATGACAAAAAATCTAATTAACAACTCTGATTATTTCTTGCATATCAGTTTCTCCTATTACTACTTTATAGACTCCATCCATTAACATGTTTACAAAGTTGTTTTTTGCAAGGCTCATTCTGATGTCTGATGGTGAAGTGATGTTATCTGATAATAGTGCTTTTAACTCTTGGCTGACATCGAATACTTCGTAAATACCTATTCTGCCTTTGTAACCTGACATATTGCATTTTTCACAACCTTTGGACTTGGTGAATTCTATTTCTTTAATGTCTGGAAGTTTATCAAATGTTGGATTGGCTTTAAGTAGTTGATAACCTCTATCAAAGACCTCCCTTTCAAATTCATCAAGCATGTGTTTTATCTTGCAATGTGGGCAGACTTTACGAACAAGTCTTTGACCGATTACAACAGACAGGGCATCGGCAAATAAATATCCTTTTAATCCCATTTCTAGCATTCTAGGTAATGCTCCAACTGCGTCATTTGTGTGAAGGGTCGATAATACTTTATGACCAGTTAAGGCTGCGTTTACGGCTGTGTCTGCAGTTTCAAAGTCTCTTATTTCTCCTACCATGATAATATCTGGATCTTGTCTAAGAACAGATCTAAGAGCTGTTCCAAAAGTCACACCTTTAGATTGATCAATCTGAGTTTGAGAAATACCATCTAACCTGTATTCTATTGGATCCTCAAGAGAGATAATCTTATTCATACCATCGTTAAGTATTGTTAACATGGTGTAAAGTGTTGTAGTCTTACCGCTTCCTGTAGGTCCTGTAGTGAGAATCAAGCCTTGATTTCTTTTGAGAGCTTTTTCTAGCATCTTGCGTTGGTACTCTAGAAATCCTAAGCTCTCTAGATCCAATACAACATTATTATTACCCAACAATCTCATAACTACAGAATATCCATGTTGAGAAGGAAGCATAGACACACGGACATCTAGAGGAAGAGTGTTGTATTGAAAGGAGAATCTTCCATCTTGTGGAATATCGTTAATGTTTAGTTTTAACTTTGATAGTAGTTTTATTCTGTTTTCAACTTCTCTTTGTTTGGATGCAGGAAAATATGCCATTGTCTTCATTACACCATCAAGTCTGAGCTTAATGTAATATTTCTCTCCGTCTGATTCTAAGTGGATGTCTGAAGCAAGGTTTCCAGCAGCGCATGCGAGCATAGCTTCCATCTTCTCAGTTACAGTCGGTGAGTTATCAATTACTTGTTGTAAATTATCTAGTGACAAACTTTGATTCTCAAATTTTGCCATAGTTTCAGAGTTAAGATTTATATCATCGTTTACAGTGGTATTTTCAACAATAAGGTCGTATGTTTTTACAATTTTATCAATTGATTCTTCAGAACAATAATAGAATTTGATTTGGTATCCTTTTTCTATGAGTGCATTTATTTTTTCTTTTTGACCTTCGATTTTTAGTCTTGACAGCGCTATGTTTAAGTCGTTTTCATTGTTGTTAAAACAGCCCATTCTTAATCTATCCACTTCACCTTTTGTAAAAAAACCTAAAGCTCCAGAAGTAATTGGATAACCAAAAAGGTTAATATACCCCATACCGTACTCAGCTGCTTTACGTTCGATTATACCTTCTTGAAAGGTTCTGTTTAAATCGTTTTGCACTTTGTTGATTCTAAACTGTTTATCATCAGAAAGGGTGCTAACTCTCACATCATTTGAGTTGTTTATTTGACCTGGATCAATAGTTACCGGCATATTATAAGTTAATTTTACCCTAATGTAAGTATATGGTCAAAAAAAATTCCCCTTTGAAAAAAAGGGGATGTAATGTATTTATACCGTAATCAAATCATCATCTCGACCGGTATCGGTTTTTTTTATGAATTTTGCTTTCCTAAAGAATGTTGTATTGAAGTCAAAAGTGTCTAGTTTTGCTGGAGTCACTCTATATAAAGGTTCTTTAGAAAGTTCATTTTTTTCAATATCGTTGACCATGTAACATTGGTTACTTCCGTCACTTTCTTCAACAAGGATTAATGGATTTGTTCCTGCTTGTAAAAGATCAAGAATTGTTTTGTTACTAGTATCCATGTGTCCAAATGAATATATGGATTCATGGATAATAAACGATTTGAAGATTTGATGTGACATGATTTTGTCCTGCTAATTGAGGTTTTAGAGTGCAATACTTTAAACGTTGTTCCAACTTATAAAGTTTGTCAAGAATTATCTATCAATTTTATCTGTGTAGGTCAAGCTCACGATTTTTGGATCAGATAAAACATAGGCTGCAAAACCTGAATTGTTGTTTATTGTTAAACCAATAGGTTTTGCGTTTTGACCTCCTAATTTGGCTTTAACAAAATTAACATTGTCATTGTCTTCGAATATCTGTAAACCGAGATTAATTCTGTTCTCAGGCACAGCTTCTACAATAATCTTATATTTAGTATTGGGGTTATCCGAAGTAAATTTAGTTATTGTACTTATTAAAGTTTCAATAACTAAACTCAAATGAGCCGATAATTCTTCTAAAGTTTTAGAATTTAAAGTACAGTAGGAGATAAAATCAGGGTCCAGATCTAATCCATTTTGAATTTGATTGTTTTGATTTATAAATACCAGTACTTCGTCTTCTAACTTTGGGCAAAACCCTCTCGAGAGAAGTGATTGCAAGGTTGAATTAAAATTATCTTTTTCTACTTTGGTAATTAGTTTTTTTTTGTTTTCAATAACCTCTGGTTCTGGTGAGACTGTGGGGTTTAGTAAAGAAGTTGTTAAATTCTCTTTAAGTGTCTGAAATTTTTGCCCTACAAGATCTGATGAAGTAACATCTTTTGGGTTACGTTCTTCGTTGATTTGGGTTTGAATTTTTGTTCTAATATCAAAAACTTTATAAACCTTACCATGGTAAGTGTATAATGATAGATTACCATCTGTTAACTTAAGAGTCATGGCAGTAGGCTGAGACAAGTCATCGTCACTTTCATAAGCAACAACATTGTTTAGAAAATCTACCCCTATTTGAAATTTATTTCCTAATCCATAATAAATAATGTCTTTTAGAGAAGGGTGTAAGTTTTTACTATTGATTCTTGCAAATTGTGACAATTGATCAATGTATTCAATCTTGGTTTGAGTTGCACTGGCGATCATTTTTTGCTCTGCCTCTTTGATTTTTGAGTGTAGCTGTTGGATTGAGTCAGTTTCAAATACTTTTGCATTTTTTGGATCAATGGTTTGTATTTGTGGAGTTTGACTTTTATCTTTATACTCTTTATTTCGGTTATTGTCTAGTAGTTGTTTAAGATATTTTTCATTATATGTGATTGAATCATTTTTTATTCTTGATGATTTAATGGCTTGTTCTAATTGATTTAGATTTTTATCAATTAAACTTAGATATCTTGTTTGAATTTTGTTACTCAGATTAGTTTTTAAATTATTTATAATTTTAATTAGTTTATTTGATTCTTGAACTTGAGTATTGATTATATAAATTGAATTTTGTATGTGTTGTTTTCTTTGTGTTGATGAGTAGTGTCCGATTATATTTCTAGCAAATTTTTCTAATCCAGGTAATTCAAATTCTATAGGTTTTATCAGATGAGGTTGGTCCAAATCATCCTTAGAACCACCTAATTGAATATATTCTTTTTGTAATTTAATTAAAATAGTAGATGTTTTGACTAATAAAACATTAAGCTTTTCCAAGCTATAATGTAACTGGTTATCAGGAACGAATTTATTAGACTCACTTCCTGCAATATTATTCATAATGATTGAGTATAGTTTATAAACGCAGTTTTAACAACCTTGGCTTTACATAATTTATATACTTAATTACCAATAGATATATATGTCATACGATCACAGACAAATAGAAACTAATATTCTTAAATATTGGAATGATAATAATATTTATCAAACCATAAATGATTATTCTAAACCAAAAAAATATATTCTTGATATGTTTCCTTATCCTTCTGGTGCAGGTTTGCATGTTGGACACCCAAGAGGCTATGTAGGAAGCGATATTCTTGCTAGGTTTTATAAACTCAATGGTTATAATGTACTTCATCCAATGGGGTTTGATTCGTTTGGTTTGCCAGCGGAAAATTACGCTAAAAAGAATAAAGTAATGCCAGCATTGATTACACAATCTAATATCGATACTTTTAAAAAGCAGTTAGAATCATTAGGTTTTAGTTATGATTGGGGCAGGGAACTTGCAACAACAGATGAAGACTTCTTCAAATGGACACAATGGATATTTCTAGAATTATTCAAAAAAGGCTTAGCCTATGAAGAATCTACTATGGTTAATTGGTGTCCTGGATTGGGGACCATATTAGCTAATGAAGAAGTTATAGATGGTTTAAGCGAAATAGGGTCGTATCCAGTATTTAGAAAACCTTTAAAACAATGGTCAATGAGAATTACTCAATATGCTGAAAGGTTAAATGATGATCTAAATTTGTTAGACAAATGGCCTGAAAAAATCAAAACAATGCAAGCTAATTGGATTGGTAAATCTACAGGTTATGAAGTTAAATTTCCTGTTATTAATTCAGATCTATTCGTTGAAGTATATACTACAAGATTAGATACAATTGAATCAAATACTTATTTGCTTCTTGCGCCCGAGCATCCATTGGTCGGACAATTAACAACAGAAGACAATAAGTCAACTGTAGATGAGTACATCAAGCAGACTTCGCTTAAGTCAGATTTGGCTAGACAAGAGAATCAAGAATTTACAGGTTGTTTTACTGGTTCTTATGCTACTAACCCTATTAATGGTATAAAATTACCTATTTGGATTGCTGACTTTGTTCTAGCTCATTACGCAAAAGGTGCTGTTTTCGGAGATGCGCATGATCAAAGAGATTTTGATCTGGCTAAGAAGTATAATATCCCTTTAGATACTAATATTTATCCAGTTAATGCTACACCTGATGAGATTGAAGAAATTAAGAATTTAAATATTTGTTATACAGAATTAGGAGTTGACAGTGAGGGTAGAACAAGTGAAGAGCTTAAGAAGTTTTATGGAGATAAGCTAGTCGATCAATCTTTGGCAAAAGTAAAAGTTAATTATAGACTCAAAGATTGGGGATTTTCTAGACAGAGGTACTGGGGTGAGCCAATCCCTGTGGTGTATGAAATTGATGATAATAAGAAAAAAGTTACAGGACCTATAGCTTTGGATTTTTGTACCCTTCCATTGAGATTGCCTTCAATAGATAACTTTGATCTAATTGATTATGATACGACAAAAGAAGATCCAGAACCTATTTTAAATAGATTTGAGGATTGGTTGTATGTTCAAGGTTATTATAATGATAAAGGTGAGGTGATAACAATTGATGAAAATTCAATTATCCCAGAAGGAGTTGAGATTAAAAACTTTATTAGAGAAGGTAATACTATGCCTCAATGGGCTGGCTCTTCTTGGTATTATCTAAGATATATGGACAATAAGAATGATCAAGCATTTGTAGATCCTAAGGCTGAGAAATACTGGAATCAAGTTGATATTTATATTGGTGGGGCTGAACATGCTGTACTACACTTACTGTACTCAAGGTTTTGGCATAAAGTCTTATTCGACCTTGGTCATGTAACAACAGTTGAACCATTCAAGGAACTAATGAATCAAGGTTTAATCATGGCCGAAGACGGTCGCAAAATGTCCAAGTCGCTTGGTAATGTTATCAATCCTGATGATATTGTTAATGAATTAGGAGCAGATTCACTTAGATTATTTGAAATGTTTATTGGTCCGTTTGATCAGAATGTGGCTTGGCAGACTAATGGAATAATAGGTATGAGAAGATTCTTAGATAAAATTGAATCTTTAAAAACCAAGATCCAGGACCAGACAAATCCTAATCTAGACTTCATTCATAACCTTACAATTAAAGAAGTAACCAACAATATCCAAGATTACAAGTTCAATTCAGCAATAGCAAGAATGATGGAATGGTGTAATGTTGTTATCAAAGAATCTTTTATAGGCAAAAAACAATATCTCCAATTCTTACAAATCCTAGCTCCGTTTGCTCCATTTCTAACTGATTCAATTTGGTTGGAATTGGGTAATAGTAAATCAATTCATCTATCCACATGGCCTCAATATGATGAAACCAAGATTATTGTAAAATCCAAAGTTATTGGTGTTCAAGTTAATGGAAAACTAAGAGGTGAGATAGAAGTGTTCGAAGAAGATACACAAGAACAAGCTCTAGTTAAAGCTAAAGAAATTGAAAATGTCTCAAGATTCATTGAAGGGGAAATTACCAAAGTAGTATATATTCCAATGAGAGTATTAAATATAATAGTAAATAATTAAGCACCTAACTAATAGTTAGGTGCTTTTTATTAACTCTTTTACAAATTCTTGAATTGTTGTTCAGACAAGAACTGTGTAATCGGGGTTAAAGGGATTGATTTTTTAATCTGGATTTGGAATGTTGGTGTATGAGCGAAAGTGAAATTGATGTCATGATCACCATCGATAAGCCCACCTGCATTTTCAGTTGTAAAACAAACAAGATGTTTCCATGGTATAAAGAAACGAGATATTTTCTCTCCTTTTAGATTTTGAAGATTAATAAAAATATATCGATGTGAAGTAAATAGAACCATGTCTCTTTTATAACGAAAGGCAAAATGAATTTCCTCTCCCTTACAAAGAAATTCTTCAATTACTTCTGTTACTCTTTGATCAGTCACACTAATTTCAGTTGCATTTGAAGTGAATAGAGACTGCCAATTTGAATCTGCCATTTTATTTTCTACCTAAGATTATGGTTTTTCCATAGCCACTAATAGTAATGGCATAATAAAAACTTAATTGCAAATTAATAATTCTGTAATTCTTTTATCAAGTTTTTCTTCTTCGGGTGGTTAGTTACAATATAATCAATTGCTTCAATAAATAACTCTGTTTTACCATAGGTTAAATACCATTTTTCTATTGTTGATAACAATTCTGAATAGTCATTGTTGTATAAGAAATTGGACCATTCTTTGATTAAATTAAAAACTTTATTCTCAATAAGATCTTGATCATGTGGGCAAATATTAGCAATTTGTAACAAATCTCTTACTTCAAAGGAGTCTAGATTTTGAATAAGGCTTTTTTTATCTTCGGCTTTTAAGGCGTATGACATCCATACCCTAGGTTGTTTCTTGTAATACTTCATTAGATATTGAGAAATACTATATTTAACATCATCATCCATCGATTTAAGAAAGTTTATAATATCAATATGTGAATCAATGGTAAAGATATTGGAGTAAATGTTTACATATGTTTTTACTCCTAAACTCTCTTTATTAAGAGAGTGAATCTTCTTCAGATATGGCATAAATAGCCTAAACCATAATGCGGAATTCTGCGCTGACAAATAAGGGTGTGTGAATAGCTGAATAATCTTAATCTCGTTATTAAACTCTTTAGAACTTATATTAAGAGCTTCAGATAAAATATCTTTAACTTCAGGATATTTTATTATGTCTTTTGATATTGATCCTAGATTCTTGGTTATATCTCTTTCATCCCAATCAAACTCAAAATAATTAGTTAGATTAAATTTATATTGATTAAGTACAGTGCTTTTTTCACCTAAAATGAGGGTGTCCCATAGAGAGTCGTTGACTTTTGTTGTGTTATCTGTTGATTTGTATTTATCTTCTAATAATGATAAAACAGCGCTTATATGATGGCAATATCCCATCATATGGTAATATTCACAGTTACAATGTGCCAGCTTAAAATATTCATCACTTCTATACTCTGGATTAATCAAATGTATTGTTGGGGCGATAACTTCATAAATTTTATCATGATCTTTTATACCGTAATTATACCAATGTGGAATTAGTTCAGCTTTGGAGACTAGAACCTTACCTTCTAAATATAATTTCTGACCCTTTTGAATAAGGGTCTCATTGTTAATTAATTGATTGATAGAATTATATATTGACATTATTGGATAATGTTTAAGATTGCTACTATAATTATAGCTATAGAAGAGAAAATGGGCAACAGAACAGCTATTTGTTCAGCTTGGCTAAAAGTCCTACTTGCTTTGTTTATCACTTTGGCGGTAATATACCCAATTAAACTAAGACTAATACCTAGTCCAATTGAAAAGATTAACAACATCCAGAATCCCAACCACCCAAGACCTAGAGATATAGAGAGTGTAAATATTATTAATGCATCAAAACAAGGAGTAAAACCAGTATTTATTCCAAGCAAGATTGACTCCTTTAGATTTAACCTCTTGCTAGGTAGGTAGTGTTTATGATCTCCATGATCTAGAATTGTAAATGGCTTATTGCTATCGATATCAAGCTGAATTTCGTCGTATTTGTTTGATTTGGAAGCTAACTTATAATCTACATAATTCTTGTATGATTTTAATATCAAGAAAAAACCAAATATTAACAAGCTTAATGATGATAGAATCCTAATCCAATTAGCAAGAACAGGTATATTGATCCATTCTTTAGGGATATCAATTGTGAAGTTAATATATGGGATTAAAAGTTTAAATCCATCTTTGAACACTGCCCAAAGTAGCCCTAATAAAAGTATTATAAATGTATGGCTTATAGTAGTGCTAATTGCCATAATCACAGAGTCTTTAAATGTACCATTTATTGCACTTAGATATGATCCTATAATAGCTTTACCATGCCCTGGTTGGAATGCATGAAGAGCGCCAAAAATTGCACAAATACCAAGAATTATTAACAAATTTTGAAATGAGTAGTCAGGGTTTCTTAAAAAACTTTTTACTTTTGAGAAAAGTTCATTATTACTTATTCGATTAAAGAAGCTTAGATTGTTTATGCCTTTTGGACTTGCAATTGTAGTATTTAATTGTTCAGATACTAGGGTTTTATCTGGATAATATCCTATATTATCAAAGGTCACATTTACATTCTTATCAAGTGATATATTCCAATCTTGTGCAAGGACTGTATTAAATTTGAGTTTGTTATAGATTTTAATCTCTTTGGGGTTTTGATCTAGTATTACTTTGCCATAGTTGATTTGTAATTCAATAGTTGGAACTACAACTTGTTCAAGATTATTGTATGGGGTAAGAAGTTCAACACTTATTGGTCTATAATCAACTGAATCGTAATTAATGTATAAATTGTCTCTAAGTTTTGATAAATATTCCTTATTTTCTGAGTCATCAAAAACCTTATCAATATTCTTATCAAAACTTCCAAACACAACATCTAGTTCAGAGCTTGGAACATTTATATCTAGAAGAATACTCAATTCTTGTTTATCATTATACACAACTGCAGTGGTCCTAGTTATAGCATTACGAACCAGATGTGCATATGATATCTGTGGAATTAAAGCAAGTAAAATTAAACAACAAAATAGTATTTGTTTCATTGCTGAATTTAAACAGTTTTTGATAAATAAGTAAAATCATTAAGTAAAATTATAGTATTTTTTTCCTAAAGATTTTTAATCAAATAGGTTAAAATATAATTTTGACATTTAAAGAAAATTAAGCTATTCTTGATAAGAAATGTCATTTAGGAGCTAAAATGAAAACCCAAAACGAAAATTTCTTATTTATAGTAGCCTTTGGAGTGATAGGTATTACTATTGGTTGTATTATCGCTGCTTTTGCAGTTGATAAAAAAATGTTGATAATAATTTTATAACTAAAAGGGAAACTGTTTTAGTAACAGGAACTGATTTTTCTTCCACAATAAATGTTACTTTTCAATTAGGGAACGGTGGGTATCTAAATGCGAAGGACACTACTCCAACAACAGAGACTTATCGTTCTAATCGTCGAGATTTGTATCGTAAATTTCTAAATGATAAAACAGTAATCTGTTTTGATTATTCATCTCCTAAGGAAAGTGTCACTCAAAAAGAGCGCGTTAAAACATTTCAACTCGGGGCTTGGGCCAACCTCTAATTAGTTAGAAGAATTCTTCTGATAAACTCTTTGAAAACATTATTGTTTTTGAAGAGTTAATTTTTTATATTAGATTGCAAAAATGAAGAATATCTGAAAAGACATAAAATCTTATAAAATGCTTGAAAATCAACCTAAATCTTCCTTAAACAAACATAAATCACTCCATTTCAAATGACTTTTTTCACTATCTGATCGTATCTCTCTTTATGATTTTGTTTTAGTTCATAAGTAAAAAATAATTATTGATCATTCAGTATTTACTTAATAAATTAGACCGCTATCATTGCGGTCTGAAAAATTAATTAGTTCGATAAGTGTTTTCTAATTGAGCTTTTTTAAGATTTAATTGTGCATTTTTTAGCTCATCTTCTACAAGTACTTCTAACTCTACAACTATTTTGTTCAATTCCTCTAGTTGGAGATTTACCTTTCTTAGATTTGTTTCTAATTGGTCTAGATCATAACATATTTGGTGTATTTCTCCATAACTTATGCTGGAAACGTAAATGTTAATAATAGCATTAAATGTTAAGTATGAAAGCATGGCTTACCTCGTCTTGTTAACTTGTAGAACTATACTAGTAGTACTCATATTTTTTCTAATGTCAATTTCTATGTTCAATTTTACAAATATTTTACCAATTCTGATCTAAAAAAATTATCCTCCAAAACAAATGTTTTGGAGGATAGTGTCAAATTAATTAGAATTGATTGTAATAGTGTTGAGTTAGTACAATTAATTCCTGAATTTGAACAGTAGAAGAGGCAGTCATAGGACTCTCAATAATACCACTAGAGGAACCTCCCCAACCCACTTCAGCAATATTTTGTTTAAAGAAGGGGACAAAGCCTGGATGATTGGACCCGTTCTGGATCATCAACGAGAATTTGTTTATAGGTTCACTTTGACCATTGAAGCCTTTAAATTCTGGCAAGTGTAGGATAGCGGTTGTGTCAACTGTCGGCGTGAAAAGATAGAGAAGTTCGGGCAGAAGTCCGGAACCTAATGTGGTAGCCAAGGAAATCGAGTGATCATGATAAACAATCGATTTTGCAAGATTTGCAATTTCATTAACATGTCTATCATTGAAAAACCTTGGTTCAGTCGGGTTGGATAACTCCTGACCGAATGCTTCGAGCTTTTCTTCGAGGCTTGTTGCTTTGTTGTTACAAATCCCAATATAATTTGAGATCATGTAGGTTACTGAATTCTTAAGCATTTCGGCAATTAATCCAGTATCACTTGCATCAACCGTAGTTCGATCAATCAGCATTCTACGGCAATCGTGAGCTGCAATCAGCTCTAATTGTCGTTTTTGAACAACTGTCAGATCGCTAAAGTTTCTACCAGATTGTCTCTGATAAATTACCCATAAAGCAGCGAGCGCATCTGGGTCTAGTCTTCCAGGCAATGCCACAATGCAATTATCTGCGAACAGTGGTTTATGGTTCCATGCGGACTCGCAAGCTGCAATTCCATATTGTGCTTGAAATGTGAGTTCATGCCCATCATAGATGCGGTAAAGCATCAATTTAGCAAGATTTTTATCTTGAACTGCTGCGTGCTGTGGATCGAATGAAATCGTTCCATAGCCTAATGTAAGCGCAGCGAATTCATTAATTTCGATCGCAATAATTTGTTCTTTTGTATCGAGAATGTTTTCAATAATCAGACTTTGAGTCAATTTCATTTGAATCCTCTAATATATAGGTCTAGTCCTTAAATAGCACAATAATTGTATGATGTCAATCTTAATTGTTCAAAAACTAACACTTATTAAATATATTATCAAATACAATAAAAAATGTAATATTTTTAAGTAAAATGGGTTATAAAAAAGTTCATTTTAATTCAATTAAATTAGCGATTTATGGTGTTTTCGAACATACCTCGCCCTTTGGCCACTCCTTTCAACCTTGAAAGGAGAAATTCTTAGAAGTTGATTAACAGATGTTGTAAAACATTTCCATTATCTTATTTCAAAAATAGAAACTCTGCTTTATTTAAAGAACCTTTCAAGGCTGAACCCTCACCTAAATCTTTTTGCAAAAGATTCAGGAAACCTGAAGGGAACCCTCACCTAAATTCAAACAGTCGATTTTCTCTAAGTTTTAAATTCAAGTACCTGAGGGGTGCGATAGCTAATAGTGATGTGGTTTGTTCGAAAATATCCTAACTGTATTATCACACTTAATTCATCATAACTAGTTAAAAAAATTAGCCTATTAAAATAAGGCTGTAAATACTTACAAAATTAATGTGATAAGCGCCTGATATAGTTCATCAGGTTCAATATACTTCGAAAGCTTACCTTTTTGATCTACCTTGAATTTAAGTTGAGTTTTATTACCTTTAAAATAATATTCCTCATTGTCTAGATATTCAAAAAAAAGAACACCATCAACTTTATTTATTATTAACAAGTGTGGATGCCTAACTGAGATTTTACTAATCAACCTATCTATGTAAGATGCGTGTATTACCATTAATATTTGAAAAACAAATATTATTCCAAGTGCAATAATTAACGCCATTGGAGCAATAACATTATGAAACACCAACAAAACAAATATACTTATTCCAACTACTGGAGAAGCAATTTTACCAAAATTTAGTATTCTTCCGTGAAACCTGGTCTTTTTTAGTATTTTTCTTTGTTTGATAGTAAGTTGAATAGCGTCAGGGTTATTGTAGTATACAACCTTTAAAGATCCGTCATTTAAATCTAGAATTTGATTAAGAACTTGGAAAAGCTTTGGATCAAATTTTCTGGCATAAAACGGTTGTTTTATTTTTTTTGGGTTTTTTGTAAGTAAAACTTGTAACTCCCAATTCAGCTCATCAATTGTACACATTTGTGATAAAATATTAAGGTGCTAAATAATAACTAACACATTACTTGATAAAAATCAAAAAATATGAGATAAACAAGAAATATTCAATTCATGGAATTCTATAAGGTTAAGAAAAATGATCAAGTCGATTTGCACAATTCTTATAAAAACCTACCAGTTGTTTATAAGTTCATTGACGCCATCAATGTGTAATTACAAAAATACCTGCTCTCAATATACAAAACAAGCAATTGCAAAATGGGGTTTTGTAGATGGTTCTATCCTTGCAACTAGATACCTCAAGCTATGCGCCCAAGAAGGCAAGTCATTACGAAAAATTCATATTACTGAGAAGCACTACTTCGATGGCTATCAAGTACCAATTACTAAACCAGTAATTAAGGGAAAAGAATATTTGAATTTTTTAATTTCTATTACTCTTTATTCCATGATTGCACCATTAACAATGTTGTTGATATTGAATTATGATTTGGGGTTTAGCTTGGTTCTTGGTGTGTTTTACTTTTTGATTTATGCATTAACTGTTATTCTAAAATTAAAACACCGCAAGCTTAAAATTTTAAGTCCAATCTTAAAGTTAAATTTGTTGCCTGTTATCAGTGTCAGCTTTCCTTCGATTTTTATTGCTTGTACTGTAAAATCAATTTTTGAACCCACTAAGCTAGAATCCCAACTTGGTCTAAACAATAAGACAAAACTTATTGTGGCGGCTGTAATTATTGCTGTGATAGGTTTGTCGATTATGTTTTATTCACCATTAGTTGGATGTGTAATTGTACTTGCTGGCTATCTTACAGTTTGGAAGAACAGCCCTACAGAAAGAGGAAATTTGGATAATAATCTTGGATTGATCGCTCTTTCTATTGGGTGTATTTTGTTCTATTATAGTCCAGTTTTTGCACTACCTTTGATAATACTCTGGTGGGAATCTAATAAGAATCGATGAGTTATTGATTTTTAAAAAGAATTTGTTATTACATCTCAAGCCAATCCAGATTATCTGGGTTGGCATTTTAATTTGATTGAATTTTAATTGCTACTTTTTCTGTTAATTTAGATACTTAATAATAGTATTTTGACTATAATGGTTTAATATGTTAATTGATATTTTGTAGACTATTCATAAGCAAAGAGGTAAATCAGATGGCTGTAGATTTGAAAAATAAAAGTTTCACGTTAGTAAATAACTATGGAACTACTTTTATTGCTGTTTTTGAACTTACCAAAGTAAGCTCTTTTAAAACAGAAGAAGAATTTCAAAACTTTCTTAAAAAGTATAAAAAGTAAATTGAAGAAGCTCAAAGCTCTAAGCTTTTTGATGAGGAAACATCTTATGCATTAGGTGGCTTTGACATTCAATTGGCCACTGCTGGTTTAAAGAGCAACAAAGTAATTGTTACATTGGGCGGCTCTTGCTCTAGTTCCTTGGTGGAAGATATTGACCCTGTCAAAGGCTTTGGTAGTATTCTATCACGAATGCTCAATAGCTACTTTGATACGGAGTTTGTCTTATCATGTGACCCTAAGCCAGGTGAAGTACCTTACAAGATTATGGCTCTTCAATTGAATGAGTCTATCTTGGTTGATACTTTTGATGAAGACTTTAACAAGTTTGATCAATTACAACCTAAGAAGGTCGAAGGTAGATCTCCATTGTTTGATTATGGTCGTACTTATTCCGATGTATATTGGGATTATTACTTCATTGATGCATTGGGTGATGTTATCGAATTGTCATTTAATGTTGCTCAAATCCTTTTGGAAAATGGCTCTAACGTAGCAAGTTCTGTAGATTTTGCAGAACCTGCAATAAGCGTAATTCCAGAGATTCTAGCTTCAACAGATGCTCCTATTTCTGTAGTTTCAGAGGCAGCAGCTTCTGTACCAGATGTAGATGGAGATGCTTTGGGCTGGTTTGGTGACTTATTTGGCGGTATCGGTGATATGTTCTCCGGAATGTTTGATAGTTGCTCAGTACCAGATTGCGATGTTCCTGATTGCGGAGGTCTAGATTGCGGAGGAGTTGATTGTTCAAGCTAAGCACAACTAAAATTGGAATTTAATTATTTTTTCGCCCTTTTTTGATTTAAGGGCGAATATTTTATAGCCGCTTGTCTATTCTCATATAATTTGTAAATATAAATAGATAATGGCTAATTTTTGGTTAGAACTGCCTAAGAATTTTTCTGTATTGGCACCAATGGAGGATGTTACTGACACCGTTTTTAGACAGGTGATTATTAAGGCGGGAAGACCTGATGTTATGTTTACAGAGTTTACTAATTGCGATGGTATGTGTTCGATTGGTCAAGCAAATCTAATCCACAGACTTAAATTTTCATCGCTTGAAAAGCCAATAGTCGCACAAATCTGGGGAAAAACTCCAGAAAACTATTATCAGACAGCTAAACTATGCTTAGAAATGGGTTTTGATGGAGTTGATATTAATATGGGATGTCCTGAAAAAAGTGTTATAAAGCAAGGTGCTTGTTCAGCTTTAATAAACAATCACGAATTGGCTTCTGAGATAATTAAATCAGTAAATAGAGCTGTAGAAGGCAAGATCCCAGTATCAGTCAAAACAAGAATAGGCTTTAATACTATTGTTACAGAAGATTGGATTGGATTCTTGTTAAAACAGAATATTCAAGCGCTTACTGTACACTCAAGGACCGCCAAAGAACTAAGCGATGCGCCTAATCACTTTGAACAGTATGAGATAATACAAAGTTTAAGAGATGAAATCAATCCGAATTGTATACTTATTGCAAATGGTGATATAACTGATTCTACACATGGGGTTAATGTATGTGAGCAATATCAGATTGAAGGTTACATGATTGGACGAGGAGTATTTCAAAATCCTTGGTGTTTTAATCCCACAATAAAGATTGATGAAGTCTCAAAACAAACAAGACTAGAATTATTACAATTCCATTTAAATCTATGGTCCGAAACTTGGCAAAATTCAAAATCCTATCCAAAACTCAAAAAATATTTCAAAATCTATATTCAATCATTTGCACAAGCTTCTGACTTGAGAGTATCATTAATGGAAACAAAATATATTGAAGAAGCAAAAAAAATTATCTTTGACAATCTTTAATAATTTTAATTAAATTCAACAGTCTACAGATCCCTTACTCATTGAAGGCTATTGATATATGTTGCAATCTGTTGTTATGTATCAAGAAATTGCTTCCGACACACCTTCTGCAATTGCCATTGCAATTGTAATGGCGGGTCGAACAGGCAATCAAATACTATCTCAACGCGATTATCAGACTTATCGATATTTATCGTTAATTGTTTCCAAAATTGCAGTGGAGTATAGAACCTATGAGGAGCTAGCTTACGATCTCAAGACAAATTTTAAGCTTACAGAAACACCATCGCTTCAATACTTAATGAAAAAAATTACAAGTTTTTTCAATTGTGATGATGGCGATAATTACTGTCGTGAAAAATGGAATTGTAGAATTATACCAAAATTCATAAGATTCCAAAGCCATCAAAAGCATCTCTGGCAAGGTCAAATTGAGAAGTATAAAAATACTTTTCGATATATTTCAATAGATATTCAGAGCGAGAATCTGAACCTTAACTCTGCTGTACAGAGTTCAGTTCATATGCAGTCGAGTAACAATGTTATTCAAATGACACCTCGAACTGAAAAGGTTGAAGAAAAACCTGAAGAAGTTGAGGTTGTTGGCTCGTACAATATCAAAGTTGATTATCTCAAGTATCTTCTTGAGAAACTTCAACTCAAATTTGGTCCTGCATCAAACACTAAACTTCTTATTCTTTTCTCATCTGTTGTTGAGGTTGAAGAAGGACTTTTTCAGTTACCCGAACAGGCTTTAACAGATGCTCTAATTACAATGTATGATTCTTTTAGTGAAGATGATGAGTTGAAACTTATCAATATCCTAACACACAAATTGATGAATTAGAGCTTTAACATCTGAGCTAATACTTGCTACTTAAACACTTTTTATAAAGTGTTATTTTTTATATATGACTTATACATAAGATAAAAAAGTATCAACTATAATAAATAAAACCTATAATTCAATTCTTGCTTTATTAGTAAATATATTGTATAATCTATGCAAAACTTATGTTTGAATTATTTATTTTATTTTGGATTGCATTAGCGGTTTTAGCTGTGCTATTCTTTGGTTCGATAGTCAGAATTGTAAAGCAACAAGAAGTATATATTGTTGAAACTTTAGGTAAGTATTCCAGAAATTTATCTTCTGGACTTAACTTTACAATTCCTTTTTTAGATAGGATTTCTAAAGTTATTAGCCTTAAAGCAAAAAACCTAGACTTTAATATTTTAGCTATCACTTCGGATAAAGTGACTATAACTCTTGATACATCACTAATATATCAAGTGATTGAATCAAGAGCGTATGATGTTGCATACAAACTTGAAAAACCAGAACAAGTAATCAAGACTACCGTTGAAAACTCAATTCGAGCCTACGTAGCAAAAGAAAACCACGAAGAAATACTTCAAAAACGAGACGAACTTACAATCTATTTAATTGAACATCTTAAAGTATTAATGGAAGGTTGGGGTTATGAAATCCTAAACTTCCAATTAAAGGATGTTGTTCTTCCTGCCGAAATCACTTCTGCGATGAGTAGAGTAGTAGCTTCTAAGCGTTTACAAGAAGCAGCAGAGAATGAAGCTGGAGCCGAGTATATCAAAGAAGTAAAAAAAGCAGAAGCCCAAAAACAAGCCAGAATTCTTCAAGGAGAAGGTCTTGCTGGAGAGAGAAAAGCAATTATCAATGGTTTGGCTGAATCAATTACAGAACTCAAAACACAAACAGAAGTCTCATCAGAATCAGTTCTAAATATAGTAATGTTAAATCAATATATGGATACACTTAGAACTATTGGAAAAGATGATAAAGGCAACTCAAAAGTAGTATTTTTAAACTCCAATCCTTCTGCGTTAAATGATGCTATGAATCAAGTAAGTGAGCTAATTAAGTAAATTCAAACTAAAAGTGAGACTTTGAAATAGTTACAAATAAATTCAAGGACTAATTTAAAATTTTACATTTGCCAATTAAATAAGTTATTTATACTCAAACCACACCAACCCCCATCTAATATAGATAGAAAAAATTGGATATAATAGTGACTATTTCAAGCTTCTTATGCTTTGCATAAAAGATTGAGATAGTAGCTATTAGATACTATTTTGGCATTTAGATAAGGTGGAGGTTGGTATGGTTTGAGTATATATGATGTTTTCGAACTTACCTCGCCCTTGGGGCACTCCTTTCAACCTTGAAAGGAGAGTTTCTTCGAGGCTGATTTATTTATGTTGTATCAAAGTAATTCAAATAGTAGAAATTCTACTTGTTTTTATTCCCATTTCAGGCGATTAAATAATTTTTGTGTTTGACATTTTTCATTAAATTCTGCATTGCTTAAAACTACTATTTAAAGCACTGGAGAAAATTCTGTGAATACTTCTGACTTAACAATCGCAATTAACACCAAAACTTCAAACTACGAATTGTATGTACTAATTCCTGAATGCTTAATAGGATATGATCAAACTATTATTGATCAATACGCACATTGCATTTTTAGAACTGTGGGTAAAAAACTACTATGCAGTGATAAAAATTCGGATAATATTAAAATTGAATCTAGGAGTGTTTTGAATTACTTTAGAACTTTAGGATTGGATGTTGATTATCAACATTTATCAGTTGTAAGTTACACCTCCCTACTTTTTTTTCTCAAAATCAAAAAGCGAAGTTTTCTCAAACCCTTTAAATTCGAATCTTGTTCTTTTTCTCAAATATCAACTTTACAAGAACAGCTCTGTGATTTTTCACTGTCTCTTGTAAACTTGATAGATTCCCAATCGTTAGAAGCAATAATCAAGCATAAAATTCCATTTGAAAATGTGTTCGATTCTGCTATATTTACACGATGTTTTGAGAGTGTAAATAGTAACAAATTTACCTTTGTATAAACTAATAATGAATAACACTGACATATGCATGTCAGTATTTTTTTGACATTAATCTAATTGTAAAATATAATAAAAGAGAAACACAGATTCGAAAAATATATCTACTACCAAACCTGGAAATTTTGGAAGAAGGTATCCTGGATTTTGATAATGATTAGCCCTTAGTGGGCTTTGTTTTTTTGGCTCATTAACGAGTTATAATTTTATCAATTATCATTTGATTGGTAACATTGGAATTAAAAATATTCTTGCTTACTTTGAATAAAACAAAGATTGGCTTTGTTTCTTCAAGAATTAATTTGTCAGTTGTATCAAGATTGAACATAACAAAACTCCATTTATCCATTTTTATTCTTACATGATTCTGGTGTTGACCCATATAAGTAATTGTGAAATTTGTGATTTTTGTTAAAAATTTTGGCATTTGAAAATCTTGACCAAAAGGCTCTAAACTACTCAAGTCATTAAACAGTGATTCAGAAATGTCTTTGGGTTCTAGATATATTGTATTTTTGCGATTAAAGTCAGGTAGACTGAGGGATTGAGGAATATAGTTAGCTTTTGTTTCTGGAGTTGGGGTGTAGCCTGATAAAATTCTTTCGAATTCTTCCCCTACTAGCTCACAATATTCATTTTCGCAGCTAAAACCAGCCGCTTCTGGATGACCTCCAAACTTCTTTAACAATCCCGGTTTTACTTGTTTCATTATTTCAACTAAATTATATCCTTTTGGTGCTCTTAGAGAAGCTGAAGAGTAAGACTCAGGGTCTTTGGAGATAACTACAGAGACTTTGTTATTCATATCTAATAATTTGGTTGCTATTAATCCTACTATTCCTTTTGAATAGTCTGTTATTAAATAATTACAATGTGTATCATCTTCGACTAGTGTTAAAGCGGTTGTTGATGCTTCTTTTACCATTTGCTTTCTTTGATTGTTTATATCGATGATTGTTTGGGCTAGGTTATGGGCTTCTTCTTCGTTTGAAGTGCATAATAACTTGATAGCAACATTTGCATGGTCAATTCTTCCTGCGGCGTTTAACATAGGTGCTAATGTATAACCTAAATCTTGACTTGATAGTAGTCCTAGCTCTATTTTATCTGATAATCCTGCTAAATTGATTAGAGCTTTTAAGCCTTTGAATTTTGACATTGATTGTGGAAACATTTTAAGACCTGCTTTTACCAATAGCCGGTTTTGGTTGTCTCTGATTGACTGGCAGTCAGCAATTGTTCCAATTGCTACAAATGGAAGTAGTAGATTAAGCAAGTTAGGATTTAGATTTAAATGGTTTGTAAGATGTAAAAGACAAAACCACACCACACCTACCCCACATACAGATGGAGATACAAAATCTTCTTTAATCGGTAACCTAAACTCTTGATTACTAAAACTATTTTCAAAAGTGCTTTCCCTCATTCTTCTTGCAAGATAATTCTTTTGGTATTCTTCTGTAAGCCTTGGATTGATAACGGCCAGTGCTTGGGGAATTGTACCTGATAGAACGTGGTGATCTGTAATTATTAAATCACATTCAGAATCTAGGCATATTGAGGCTTCTATAACTGAATTTATTCCGCAGTCTACTGATATTATTAGATCATTTGATTTTGCAAGTTTGGATATGGCTTCTGGATTAATTCCATATCCTTCAATAAATCGGTCCGGAGCATAATATGAAATCTTGTCAGGATTAAAACCTAACAGAATCAAGCCCCAATACATAGTTGCTGTCGCAGTTATGGCGTCTGCATCGTAGTCTGAATATATGCATATTTTTTCTTGCTTATCTAATGCTGTTTTAAGACGGGTATTAAAGTGTTCAACTTCGACCAAATAAGGAGCTTGTATATCAAAACTCTCTCGATCTATACTTGTAAAGAACTTACTATACTTGCTTGTAGTAAATTCAAATCGATTAAGGTATTCAAGGAGCTTTATATTCATAATAATTTTAGTATTATACTACTAATCGATATTGTATAGTAGTAGTTGTTGATAACAATCCATTTTCAAAATTAATCCCAAAAAAAATATCACCCCAATTCAAAAAATGAATTGTGGTGATTTGAGTGAGCCAAATATCAGGCTACTACTTTGCTCCTGTAAGCTTCGGGAAACGATTATTAACAAAGTCAGGAGTATCCTTGATCATTGCTTCTAATTGTTGCTGAGACTGTGGGAGTTTGTAGATGCGTCGTAATGGATCTGCAAATGCTACTTGAGCATTTGTATAATCACGGTTTTTACCATTGTAGGGGTAATTCTTTGTGATTGTGACTTTGTCTCCATCTAAGACAGTCACTTTGATTTGATCACCCGCTTGTTCACCTCTAAAGACTAATGCTTTGAGATTGGCATTTGGGTTGATTTTAAGAATTTCGGCTTCAAGATCCTTTTGGATTGTAGGGTTGTCTTTTTTCAGTGAATTGAATGTCCACTTATTTGCAGCTCTGGTTAACCAGGTTTGTTTTGTTGTAAACTTGGTGGAAGTTCCAGAGTTGTGATAGAAAACCCGCGCCAAAGCTGAACGAATTTGTTCAGTCTCTAGCTTAGTAAGATCGATTGGATCACCAAAACCAGTGTAGAAAATTTTATCATTTCCTACAATCCCGAGTTTCTGCAATACATCGATATAATCAACTTTGGATAGCACGCCTTTAGGATAGGAGGTGGATTCCTTTTCTTTTGTAAATTTAATGTCGCAATTTGTGCTAATTAAACAAAGTTGATCTTTGAGTTCAGGATAGTTAACGATTTTGCTACCCATCACATCATACAACCGAATAATGTTATCAATGTTAGCGTAAATTTGAATTAATTCGCTAACACCACCTAGCCCGAGTTGGTTAGATTGATCAATGAAATACAAGTAAAGGGAAGTTGATGGATCAACAATTCCATATTTACCAACCATACTTACAACCTGATCTGCATTTTTCCTTAGACCAACTGAGTAAGAAACTCCGATATCATAAGGCAGATTAGTGTCATAATAAAGGTCCCTGATTTGTTCCAGTGTCATGGATTCGACTTGAGCAAGTGTTTTGCCTGCTTTAGCAAATGCATCGGCACATACTTTTCGTAACTCAGAGTCATTTGGTCGATCTTCAAAACAATTGACCGAATAGAAACCCGCATTGACTTTTCCAAATTCAATATTTCCGGGCTTTGCTACTCGTTTCGAGCTACCAGGGTCTAAGTGAGCATTATAATTTTCACTTAAATTGAATCTGTCTTCAAAAACTGCGTTACCCTCGGGGATTGCAAGTATTAAATCAATTGTGTGGATTTTTTTGGAGCTTCCCAAATCGATCCATTCACGAATAAATCCTTTCTTGGTAAAAATCCCAAAGGTTTCCGGAGGTTTTTGAGATTCAGCATCAACTTTCCTAAACTCTTGACCTTTAAAAGTCACAAATTTAGATTCGCTACTATTACTCATCGCAAGCGGCATAGCTTTAGTAGGGGTCTCACCAAAAGAAATCTGAATTTCAGAATTGGCGTTTGTCTGAGATTGAGGTTCTGTTTGAACTTTTGTTTGCACAGGCTCATTAGGTTTATTTCCACAAGCTGCAAGGCTCAACAGCGTAAAAACAATACAACCGTGAATTACCACTCGTTGTGACATACGTTTTGACAACACCATGTCTACTCTCCTTAATTTAGTTAAATAGGGCTAATTTATAGTTACCTTAGAAAACAATAAATGTCAATTTATTATTCTTAGAAAAAAAATTACCACTCATAATAAATATTATGAGTGGTTGAATTAGAAACTAATACTCAGTCTCGTAAGAGTAATCATTTACGATTTGACCGCTTACAACCTCTGGTTCGTCGTCTAAATCTTTAAGACTATATGTAAAGATCTCCATTTGGAGTAGCTCTTTTTTGATTCGAACACTTCGTAGTAACAAATCAAAATTACCCTCAAAGTAAATTGTTAACAATTCAGATTGAATTTCTTGTATCATTTCACATTTAAACATTCTTTCGTTGAACGTTTTAGAAGAGCTATCTCCGTAACCAGAATTTGTAGGAATTTGTGTAGCAAATTTTGCAATTAGCTCTTCTCTAATATTCTGATAAAGAATTTCAGGATCAGCCATGATAAACTCTTCTAACAGCATTCCCCCACAACACTCATAGAGTATAGTGACAACAGTTGGGTTAATTTTTGTTGTTTTTTCAACTCTTAGAAAGGCTTGTTTGCAAGTTGTAAACATATGTGTCATTATGGACCTCTTTAAAAATAATTGACTACAGTTAAATACCTATCACAGTTTTTTGATTTAATCAAGGTCCTCTCCAAAAATCACTCCATCATCTTCAATTTCTGTTAAAATATTGCTAAAATCTGACTGTCTTGAAGTTCTCTCTAAAAACTTTAAAGATATATTAGGTTGCTTTAATTGATCTAATTTATCTGTTACAAAACCAGAAAATCTTACTGATGGAAGTGTAGATATGAACTCAAGATTAATTCCATAAATCTGTGATGCCCAATATGCAACCTCTCGCGTATCAAAATATACCTTTGTTTCAGAAATATAACTTGGATTAGCCTCATCTATGATTACAATCAAATCGTAATTTATAATGGTTGTAAATAGCTCGTTTTTGGTAGAAAAATTAACTAAGACTTGATCGTTTTGAGAAAACAATTCTGTATATGCTTTACTTAATTTCTTATTACTGGTTGAAGTTAGATCATTGATAAGAAAATTGGAAGATTCTAAAGAGATTGATAATGATTGTGTTATTTGTTCAATAAGTTTTTTTATTAATTTCTTTTCCGGTGTAATTATTAGAATCTTTTTGTTAGCTTTAGAATATAATAAATCGGTTATTCTATTGGACCAATTGGTTGTTATATTATAATTAATTGATGAGTTAGAAGATTTTGCACTTAATTCTAGACCTGATAAAGATTCATTTTTATCTATCAAAATCTCAAAAGGCTTAACTCCATAATTCAAAAAATTCCCAAAGCTATTAAACGTCAAAAAACCAACCTTTATATAAAACTCCATCTGCTCTTCTGGCAAAACATATTCAAACGCTTTACTTATTGTTTTAAGATTTTTAATATTTTCTGGTTCTAGCTGTGACTCACCATTTATAACCGCATAATATTGGGTTGTTTTTATCTCAACCATACAAAGTTGCCCTCTACTTAATTCTACATCACTAGAATAAGTCAACGACTCAAAAGGCAAATTAGGTTTGGCTACAAATAGATTATATAAATACATATGATAAGAAAAAAAGATATATGTCCAAATAATAAATAAAATCCCCCACTTATGCAAGTTTAACAAATACTCTTGTTTTGGCGTAAAGATAAAAAATAAGCCTGTTTAATCATTAATTAAACAGGCTTTGGGTAACCTTTGATCAATCTTTTCTTTTTTTACTTTGATGCATAATGATAAAGGTTAAATCATTAAGGAATAATACAGCCAACAGAATAATTCTGTGTGAAAGTATATCTTTGTAGCTTTTGTTCGTCTGTAGTATCAGGCACTTGATAGACTTTGAGACATATATCACTGATAGGAACAAGCTCGCCATCCAATACATAACAGAATTGTTTTGATTGATCGTTGATTGTGTAGACTGAACCAATTTGATCATTTATCATTTTTTTAATTCTAAGCTTAGGTGAAAAACTACTAGTCAATTCCCTATCAAACAAAAAATTAACAGAATCTGGATCAGCACTAATACCAGCCAAAAAAATTTCATCTACCCCAATTCTTGATTGTAAACCCAAGATAGAAAACAATTCAATGTTGATTTGATAGAAAATATCTTCTTCAATTGAGTTAATAAAACCAGTCAATTCATTAATTAAATTTACCATTTTTAACTGTAATTGTTGAAATGGTAACAAAGTATTAAAATTAACAATATCGTTTAAACTAAGCATTCTGGTAGTATAAATCAGTTTAGAGTGTTGCACAGCGTTTTACCTAATAAAGTATTTTTTATTTTGTAGCATACTAGTTTAGATTTGCCAAGAGATTTGCCAAGATACAATAGGAATGTTAAACATCTATTTGCACCTTTTACTACAATTTAATGTTGTATTTTTACAATGCTGGTAATTGAACAACTTGGTAACGCAGTTGAAACAAGTAAGCAAACATTTTTTTCTAAATCAGAAAGAAAATATACTCTACTTGAACAAAACGGAAAATGTCTTAAAGTATTTAGAAAAAATTTAGAACAAAATATCAATTGGGACCACAGATATGAAAATGTGCTTGAATATCTCGAATGGTTTCTTTATGACTATTTAATCACAAATTCCAAGTCAGATTCACCTTACTTTAAAGCACTGCATCAGCTTATTCATTTAATCAATCATCTGGAAAAAGATGATTCTATCACGGTTGAATTATTGCTTGATATGTTTTTGCTCAAAGCTTTGCTTAGTCATTGTGACAATTCCACAAGTAAGGAGGAGTTAATTACAATAGCATATGAAATTTCAAGCCAAATCAAAACCTTACCTTACTCACCCTCAATTCAGAGTTTAAATTTGAGAGTTAACATACAATCAGCTATCGAAAATTTCGATTGGACTAAAATCCTTCTTTACGACTTTAGTGAAGTAAATTGCAATGATTGTGTTTTTTATTTTGCAGGCGAAAAAGATTTGAATATGTTTTTTGATTACTGTACCCATTACCTGATCGGAGCAGAAAAGATCTTAGTTCTAGACTTATAACTTGACGATTAGAGCAAGATAAGTTAATTCTTTATTTAGTCCTTTTGGAAATTAAAACGGGTATTAATATGGATGACTGTTGTGACTGCGATGTTTGCCAACCAATTGAATGTTGTGGTGAAGTTGTTTCATTTTCCATTATAGGTGTTGGGCTAATTTTGTTAGTTGTTGGTGCTTTAGTTTTCTTGGGAGTTAGAACTCTAGATAACAACAATAACCAGCCAGGGCCAAGATTCCAACAAAGAAACTCTTTAATCCTCAAATAGTTTTTTAGTTTTAATTACGATTTATTTCTTAAATTACCTCACCAATACTTTTTGGTGAATTTTTTTTTGACTTCAGTACTATTGACTAATATTTAAGATTTATATAATAGTATTGTTACTCTTAAACATTTGGCGAATATTCAATGAACACTCAATTGGCAATTCCAACTACCACCAAATCTCATCTTGAACAGTTATCTGACTTTATACAATCTTCTAGGACTTGGCCCAAATTAGTAAATTGGAATTCTCTTGTTCTAGAGCATCCATTAACTGTAAATCACTGGTTAATGGTAAAAGGTTTAATAGATTCTTACTACAATTATGGTCAGGAATGTATTAGATTTACAACCGACCAAGAACCAGGCTATCTTGATAACTCTCTATTTACATTTAGGAATTATCTAGATCATTTTTGGGAAAGTATTGTACTTGATGAATATTGCTGTTATGCACATAACCTTATTCTTGAGTTTATTGCATACATCAATTGTAGAATGAATGGAGTAATGGGAGAGTATTTAGAATACGCAACCAATCTAGCAAAATTAAATCAAGTTAATACAGAAAGCTGGAATATTAATCAATACTTTGATTACTATATCAAGCAGTTTAGCCCTCTTGGAGGTCTTTCACAATCTAGGTTTGGATACATACTTGAATTCTATCCGTTTAATTGTATAAGAGAAGTCTGCAAACCAAAACATTATGCAGCTTGCCAAAAACTCTTTATAATTCAGGAAGTTGTTCAATTAATTCATAAACTGCATTTACGAAATGACTCAGAAGTTAAGATAAATGTTGCAGGTTTTGATTTTTTATCAAAACAGGACTTAACGCCTGTGATGAACAAAAGAATCAACAAAACTTCATCATTAGATTTTCTAAATTATACTTATGATTTTGAAAAAATTGATGAAACTTGGATAAAAGAAAGTTTTAATATGGAGCTTGTTGAAGCGCTGTTTACTCAAAACGAGTTTGCCTTGTTGCTAGAAAATCCATTTGAAACTTATTTTGAAAATCTCAGGTATTTTCTCAATGATGTATTACCTGAAATCGCAAACAATAGGGTGATATTACCCTTTGTTAAAAAAGCAAATGAAAGTTTCAAATTAACACAAAAAACAAGATTAACTTCTTCAAAAGGTCAAGCACCCTACCTTGAATATTTTGAAGAAAAATTGGTTTTTGGTTATTTATTAAGCGATGATTGTAATCAGGAACAAGCTTCACATATCCTTCGCCTATTGGCATTAAGTAAGAACAAAGGTTTTGATGAAGTTGTAACTTTGTTGTATTTAGATCAAACCAAATCAAGCAAACTTACAAAACAATCGGTTCGTTATCTGTATGAACTTTACAAGGAGCAGTATGATGAATTGTTTGAACTTAATGTGGACAAATCTGATTCTGTTAGAACTGATTCACTTGAGAACGATTTACATGAGAGTAACACAGATTATCAGGGAGATGATAAAGACAGTGAAGAAGCGATTGTATTTACATCCAAGACAGATAACAGAATTGTTCGTAAGACACCGTGGAGTGGAATTATAGATCAAGGGATTTTTGAATTTAAGTCCAATTATATCAATTTTGACGCATTCAAATACTCTGCAGTAAATAGATCCTTTAAAGAAGTCGAAAGAATACTAAAAATCGCAATCTCAATTCATCGAGAAAACGATTCAATTCTAGATGCTTTTAAAGCTATCTTAATAAATCCAGATTTATATGGTATAGGTGCTTCTTTGCTTAAGAATAAGGTAACACCATTCCATGAAAACACTTCAAGAATCAGAGCGGGTGATCTAGAAATCAAACTGAGTGAAGGATATAGATTATTTCTGAGGAACTGCGATGGTGATGTTAGAAAAGTCGAAATTGTTGAACTGTCCAATCCCAAATACCACCACTAGTCTTAGGTTTTATAAACACACACATTTACCACTTATTTATAGTGGTGAATTTTTTTTGTTTTGTGTTTATTAGACTTCCCCACATTTAAAATTTTTAATTAGAAATTAGAAAAATATTTAGAATTTTATGATTTTTGTTTTCCTCTTATACCTATGTATAAAGGAAAACAAAAATTGTAAAATTATAGATATTTAGCAATTTTTAATAAAATTATTAAATGTGGGGGAGTCTATTGACTTGGATTTAATAATACACAACAATTTATTGTATATGGACTTCTCACAAGTCAACACACAATTCTACCAAGATATTTTTAAAATTTGGAATAACGAACCTGATTATTATTGGGACGGTTTCTGGTATCTATACAGCTATTTTGATCAATGTTTAGAAGGAATTGACTCACCTAGGGTCTTGGATATTGGGAGTGCTAATGGAAGATTCTTTAATTTTCTTGAATTCTGCTGGCCAGAAAAGACGTTTATAAAAGTAGGGATTGATTTTGTTGATTTTAAGATGGTGAATAACTATGATTTTATAAAATGTGATATTTCTAAAGAACAGTTCTTAGATCTTGATTTGGGGAAGTTTGATCTAATTACAGCCTTTGGTGTATTCCATCATATACAGTCACAACAAGTAAGAAATACAATCACTAACAAGATCAGTTCAATGCTATCTGATAATGGTGTATTTGTATTTACTAGGTGGAATTTTCTTTTACTAAATAGACTAAGAAAACACATCCTCACACCTGAGCAAATTCCTAATTTTGATGCTAGTAGTCTAGAATTGGGTGACTATTTTTTAAAATGGGATAAAGGGCAATACTCTATTAGATATGCCAATTTTATGGATATATTCCAAATCGAGCAAATGTTATATAAATCTAATTTGAAATGTCTTAATTCATTCAATGCAGACGATAAAACTGAAAACAGGAATTCATACTTCATATGTAATTTGAAAGCAAGGATATATAGCTAATTACTACTAAAAAAAATTACATTTATAACTACAAATATCCCAATATTTATCACTTCTTATTTTACTTTAACCATTGGGTTAAGAGTAAAATAACGAGAAATAAATATTGGGATATTTTATTCATTCTAAATGTACATTTTTAGTAGTAATTAGCTATAACTATGATTTTATCTTGCTTATAATTTAATTAGTAAAGCTATCTAAAGGAATTAGTGACAAACGATTAAATTTCTCTTGCTAATTTATAAAATTATTATTATAAATATCTATGTTAGAATTGCAGGGAAAGTATATGGCTTTTAAAAAACTTTTCGACACCCAATCTGTCGAAGATATTTATTACAAAACTACCATAATGTGCTCCCATGAAAAGCTTAACTGCCTGAGTTTTTTGATCAAGTTTTACTTTAAGAGGTTATCAATTTACACCTCTACATGTTTCGACGACGATAGCTATCTAAAAGCTACAATACAATCTCAACAAAACCAAAGTAATATTGATAAAGACCTTAAGTTATGGCTAACACGATTATTAGTTATAGATTTATACTATAACAAGACTACATCAAATTAAATATGTAGTTTATTTTTTTATAATTTGACTTTAATTCTCGTTTATGTTAGGAATTATATAGACCTAATATCGATTACTTATTCACTTATCTAATCATCGGAGAAATGAATGTCGAATTTCAAAAAAAAGCATACATCAACCCAGTTTGGGCAACCACAACCTGTTGTTCGTAGAACTCAACCACCACAACAACCCGTTACCGATACTCAACAATACTCTCAAACCGTCCAACCCACTATTACCACCCCTCCTTCAAACCCATCAGCTGCACCTCGAGTTGTTACCAACTTTCCTGCGCCTGGGCTTGCTGTAACAAAACCATCAAGAAAAGCTAGAATTAGCCTAAAAGCAGTAGGTGCTTTACTATTCTTGGGTACTGTTTCAATTGGAGCTGTGGCTATTGGATCTCCTAAAACTGTATATGAAGTCAGGGCCGCACTAAGCAGTACTGATTCTCAATGCCAAAATGCAGATGGAAAGTTCCACAAGAACCTAACTGCAACATTGAGCAAAGGAATGTTTGGAGTTCCCCAACTTTCCATTTGTATTAACGGGCTTGTAGTGTCTCCCGACACCAAGCTACGAGTTCAAAATATTCCCGCAGGCGATTATTTACTTTACAGTGCAGCTCCGCGGCAAAATACACAGGTTGCAGCTAAGGACGTTGTAACTGCTCAAGTTACATACAAAGAGCAAGTTGTTCCTGTTAAAGATAACAAATTTGTTATCAACAACAAGGAATATTCCATTCAAACAGGTAGTAACAAGGTTAACATTGAGGGCACTGAAGCTACAGTTCAAACTGTTGATTCGTATACTGTCCAAAACGGAGTAAATTATCCTGTTACAAAGTTCGACCAAGGATACACTGCTAGTCTACCAGTAAAATGGGGATATGTTTTTGGGTATGTTCGTGATGATGGAACGGTTGTACGCGACCTAAAATCAGTCATTTCCCAGATCGAAGCAGGTAAAACCCTTGAAGAGCTTGGACTCAAAAGCGATCAATTCTTGACAATTGTTCCAAGTCCAAAATCCACATCTGCTACTGACCTTTCTGACCGCAATCTGGTCCAGGTATATCCCGGTGGTGACACTGACAAATACATTCTAGGAGCAAAGGACGATAAAGGCAAACCCTTACCGGAAAAAGATGCAGCGAAGATCCTCAACGGTGTTAAATTTACAGTCCATGACTTAAAATAAATAACGCCTGAAAAAATTTAATACTTAAATAACACTTGCTTAGTCAAGTGTTATATTTTTTGGTTTATTTTTTGGTTATTAAGATATCAATAGAGATAGTATTCAAAGTTTTGGAATACGAATCAAAACATTACTTCGTATAACCAAAAGAATATCAAATTAGAATATTTATTGTTGTTCCTAATAATATTTTGAAAAGTATTATTATGAATTACAATATAATTATAGCCTATTCACCTTTTAATTGTACAAAATAATCGAATAAAATTTATCTAGATATTGATTCTGTTATTTATCTCTTTACCCAATGGTAAAAGA
>JAYUKV010000132.1:0-8116 GCA_043764135.1 bacterium
TTGATACTCCAATTAGGAATATAGAAGTTATTAGTATAGTTGATTTGACCAACTTACTAAGATTTATTTTAATCATATTGCTTTTATAAAATATACTTAGAGCACATTGCACCAAACAAAGTGCTGTTTTGATTATTTATAAAATATTTTCAATCAGTCAATCACGATTAAATCATTACACTGTTACGAGTCAATAAGATAAGATGAAGAGTTGACAACCCCGCTCCAATATGAAAAAAAATCAATCATGAAATCAATGAAGAACAATAATGTAGTTATCTATGCGAGAGTGTCAACAGATCAACAAGAAGAAGGTATTGATACGCAGATTAACGCATGTAATGAATACATAAACAGAAATAACTTAACACTGGATAGAATCTTTATTGATGAGGCAATCAGTGGAACAACAGACGATAGAAAGGCGTTTTAGGAATTAAAAACCTATATTAAAAATAATGAGGTGGATATTGTTGTATTTCAACCTGATAGAATCGCAAGAGATATAACAGTCTGGCTTGATTTTGTGGCTATTTGTGAGGATTATAACAGAACTATACATGAAGTTTCAGTTGGAGAAATTAATACTAAAACAGCCGTAGGACAGATGACTTCTAAAATGAGGATTGTTTTTGCTGAATTTGAGAAGAACATGTTTAAAGAGCGTAGCAGGGCAGGGGCTTTAAGAAACATGAGGGAGGGTAGATATATATTCAGACCACCCCTTGGATATAAAACTATTGGAACAAAAAAGACTTCACGAATAGTTAAAGATGAAGCAGTAAGCAAGATTCTTAAAGATATTCTATTAGATTATTGTGATGAGAAGATAACAGTACCAGACGCGGTTATGATAATGAAGAAGCACGGAGTTAAGACGTCAAAGACAGCTATGCACAGAATAGTTAATAATATTTTTTATGCAGGATACTATGAATATCCTGAATGGGGTCTTGGACTAACTAAAGGTAACCATGAAGCATTAGTACCGTTGTCAGTGATTCAAAAGATTAAAGAAAGAAACACAGTAAGAACACCTATATCTAAGATTGAAGACTTCCCATTGAAGTCAGTTATGTTTTGCATTGACTGTAAGAGACAGATTAGAACTTCTAAATTTAAGAAAGGCAAGTTTGCTTATCATTATTGCAAGAATGACGCTTGTAGCATGAAGCATAAATACATTTCACCAGAAGTATTAGATGAGGCTATTATCGCTAATCTTAAAACTATAAGAATAGGTAAGAATTTCAAACAGGTTATACTCCATACATTAAAAATAATGCTAGATGATAAAACAAAAATTCAAGAAGAGAAACAAGAAGTTATAAAGCAGGGGATCAAAAATAATGAGAATAGATTGAGACTAACATTAATGAAAATTGATAAAGTTGATCAACCTGAACTCGTAGAAAAATATCAAATTGAATACAACGAAATTAAGAAAAATATTAAAGGGCTAGAGCAAGAATTGAGCTTGACCCCACTCGTTACGGTTGAATCATTCAAGAAGCAGGTTGAAACATTGGTTGAGATGTTAGAAAATCCTGATACAATCTATAAAAATGGAGATATTAAAGGTAAGCTATCAATAGTTAAACTTGCATATAACAATCAGATTAGCTATGATCCAAACATCAAGCGGTTGAACCTGATTTATTCCCCTCTAATTCAGGAAATAACATCAAAAAATACCCCTAAGGGTAATTTGGAGGCAAGTACGGGAGTCGAACCCATCTACAAGGTTTTGCAGACCTCTGCCTAACCGCTCGGCCAACTCGCCAAGAATTTAGCTATTCTAATCATTGTTAATTTGTACAAAATAGTCAAATTTATAGAAATCTCCTCAATATTAACTTAAATATTGAGGAGTGTTATATTACTTGGTAGGTGCAAATAAATTAATAATTACAGATGCGACAAAAACAGGTGTTGTTATCAAACACCCACCGATAGCTAAGAAGTAAATTAATACTCCTGCATATGGGTCTAAGTAAAACAAATTAAATACTATCGAAGCAAACAAAAGTGCAAACGGTGTGAAACACGCAAGACAGGTGCTAAATATCGTATCTGATTTATTTGTGTAGATATATATTAGCTTGCTGATTATAAGAATCAGAAAGCAAAGTATCAACATAAATATTGAGTTTGTTGCTGAAGCAGGTGGATTAAACAAACCTTGAATTAAAACATATCTATAAATAAAGGCAGCTATCAATGTAGATGTGAACAACCAGTTGAAGGTTTTCATGATATTTGTTCCGTGCGATGTGGTTATTAACCTCTTTAACATACTTTTCTATGAATTGCAAATATTTAAAAAATTTAAATTTGTAGAATAATTCAATTTTTAATCAATATAAATTTATATTTTGACAGCCTCAAAAATAACTTCTAGAGTAGGTAAATCAACCGTCGGTTAATATGTCCAATTTAAACTTAAAAAACAAATTTAATTCTATTCTATTTACAAGGTCCTCATTTGTATCAACATTTATAATATACATTACAATTATGTTTGTATCTGTAATATCTTATATAGAATTAAGAAAGAATCTTATCCCTGAAGTAACTCTTAATTTTCTTCTAGTTTTAGAAATTCACATTATTATCAACTTTATTTTGTCTTATCTAGGATTATATAATTCTACAAAGAATAATAAGTGGATTAATTTTGCATTTAGTATATTGTTTTTTGTTGGTAATTTATTTTTAATATATCACACTGTTGTTATTTTGATTACACAAACAACTTCATTTAACAATTATTCATTATACTTATTCTTGTTAAGTGGTTTACTATTTTTGCAAAATTATTTTGATGATCGTAAGGTTAAAAGATATTTGGGGACCGGTGCAATTATCAGCTTTTTGTTTTTTGGATTTAATTATATTGTTAATTTTGTATTTGCAAACCCATTATTGGGAACTAATCAGTTTATCATTTCTCAAAAACAAGTAAATGACTTTGTAATGTTTTTTAGTATAGCTTATTTAATATTTCTTTTATTTACGTTGTTTGATATAATTAGAACATACATTCCTGAAATCAAAGAAATTGACCAAAACTAAAACTTTAACAAATATCAACATATGATAGAACTTATAAAATTGCCATATAGCTATACTGCTTTTGAGCCTTATATAGATGCTAAAACAGTAGAGATTCATTATGATAAACATCATAGAACTTATTTAGAGAACTTGAATAAATTAATTGATGACAATGAAGTACTTCAAGGTAAGACATTAGAAGAGTTGCTAAAATCAATAAATATCTTGCCAAATGAGCTACAAAGACCAGTGATTAACAATGGAGGTCAAGTGTATAATCACAATCAATACTGGTATTCATTAACACCAGTAATAGATCAAAGCCCACTCGGACTAGTTGCCCAAAAAATAGAAAAAAAATGGGGATCATACGAAGAATTTAAAGCGGATTGGAAGAAAACAGGATTATCACAATTTGGTTCAGGTTGGGTATTTCTTACAGTTAATATCGATGGAGATTTGGAAATTGTTAAAACTTCAAATGCTGATTCACCTATTTTTAGAGGCGTTGAACCATTGTTAACTATGGATGTATGGGAGCACGCATACTATCTCAAATATCAGAACAAAAGAGGTGATTATATTGATAACTATTTTAGATTAGTAAACTGGGAAAGAGTCTCAGAATTACACAACAAAAAGTAACAAAAATCCTTTAAAAAAAACACTTTTTTAGTGTATAGTCTACTTATCCCATCACCCCATTTTAAAGGAAACCATGACCACTCTTCAATTTGTTAAAGAAATGTTTGATCATGAAGAAATTCAGGACGAAACTCCTGATCTTCTTTTAGCTGCTGTTGTGCAAGTTTAAGAATACTATTTTTTCAACGTAGATACGTATAATTCTAATTCTGAAGCTCTAAAAATGCTTTCTGACATGGTAAATGAAAAAATTTACCCTGAAGAAATGAAGATTTTTGGAATTGATTTAGATTTTGAATATTCACAATAAATTCGTTGGTCAAAATCTAATTTTGATCAACAATTTATTGAATTTTCGAAAAATTTCAATATTAAAGTTACGAAAAAATAAATTTAATAAAAGCCCTGTAAATCAGGGTTTCAATTTAAATTAAAAAACAGGAATTTTATCAAATTATTAACATCAAAAATTAAGTTGAAATATATATTTTCCGATCAAATATTGTATTACATTGACTTGTTATCAAAAAAATGCAATAGTACTTTGATAGTATTTTTATAAAAATTACCGAAAAAATATATGTTATTTGAAAATTTTAAACTTAATCCATCTATCTTAACTAATCTTAAGAAACTTGGCTTTGAGACTCCATCACCAATACAAGAACAATCAATTCCTATCGTTCTAGAAGGAAATGATATGATTGGTCTGGCACAGACTGGAACAGGTAAAACAGCAGCCTTTGGACTTCCTGTTTTATCACAATTAGAAGCAAACAGAAAAATCCAATATTTAGTAATTGCACCAACTAGAGAATTAGTAACTCAAGTTGCAAAATCTTTTGATACCTTTACTGAAGGGATGAAGATTACAACACTTGCAGTATATGGTGGTACATCTATCGATAGACAAATTGTCTCTATCAAAAGAGGTGTAGAAGTAATTGTCGCAACTCCAGGAAGACTTATCGATTTAATTGATAGAAGAGTAATTAATCTAGATAATCTTAGATTTACAGCTCTTGATGAAGCTGATGAAATGCTTAATATGGGATTTATTGAAGATATCACTAAGGTGCTTAAATTAAGACCTGATAATTGTCAGACTCTATTATTCTCAGCTACAATGCCAAGAGATATTGCAGATTTATCAAGAAAGTTCTTAAAATCACCTAAGATAGTTGATGTAGTACCTAAGAATGTATCTAAAGACTCTATTGCTCAATTTTATTTTAATGTTAAATCAGAGTATAAGGTAACTGTTATTGATAGAATTTTATCAATTCAAGACCCTAAGCTTGTAATAATCTTTACTAATACTAAAGTAGCTTCTTCAGATTTAGCATATGATCTACAAGCACTTGGTCATAGTGCTGAAGCAATTCATGGTGATCTTGATCAAAAAGAGAGAGAAAGAACTATGAACAGATTCAGAACTGGAAAGGTTAAAATTCTTTGTGCTACTGATGTTGCTGCTAGAGGTATTGATGTTGCAAATATTGATGTAGTATTTAACTTCGACCTACCTAATGAAAAAGAATTCTATGTTCACAGAATTGGTAGAACTGGAAGAGCAGGCAATACTGGAACTGCATACTCATTTGTATGTAACGGTAAGGATAGATCAACACTTAGAATGATCGAGTCTTATGCTGGTAATCCTATTAATCAAGCTGAATTACCATCATCTGAAGCGTTTTACGAAGCGAAGGTTAATTCATACTTCTCAGTTGTTCAAGAAGAGTTCGATCCAAAGATCTTAAATGCTCTTACTGAATTAAATGAAAAAGGTTTAACAACTGACTACATTGCTAAAATTTTGTTATCAAAGGTTTTACCAATTAATGATATTAATATTCAAGCCGGAACAAAAGCTGGTGCGGGTAATAGTTCATTTGGATCTGGTAACACATCAAGAGGTTCTTCAAGATCTCGAGATGATTATTCACAAATCATTATCTCAGTTGGTAAGAATCAGAGAGTTAATCCACCATTGATAATTGACTTTATAAAGAACAATTCTGATATATTCGCAAGAAATATTGGTGATATTGATATCTTTAGAGAAGAGACACTTGTTCAACTTCCTTCAAAAAGAGTAGGATTTGCGATTAAATCACTAAATGGTCGTAAGATAAACGGTCAAACTGTAAACGTTCGAGAAGCTAGATAAAAATAATTGATATTTAGTAAATATTACCAAAAAAAATAAAGACTGCCAATATATTTGGCAGTCTTTTGGTTATCTTAGTTTGTTTAAGGGTTTAATTGACTACTTAGGTAGAAGTGAATTATCCCATCTTCTTAAGTAAAACGAGACACCTGAAGGGTTATTCATTTCTCTTACTGCAAAGTTTTGAATAAATCGTGCAACACCAATCTTTGCTCTTAGACAGCTATTGCCAGCGGCATCTAATTCCTCCGAGGGTTGGCCAGGGGTATAGTATGGTGGGCTATGAATTGCCCAGTATGGAGAGTTGATTTGACCTGGTAAAGGTTTACCATTTAAATCAATCTGTACCAAAGGAGTGATGTAGTTTTCATAAGCGCCACCAGGTAGCCTAAAAGAGCCGTCTTTACCTTGCTTAGAGATAATTGATCTAAGCATTGTATTGTTGATTGTAAACAGCCTACGATAAGGAATCGAGTATTGTTCACCGCCTTTTTCAGGATTGGTATCAAAAACATACGCTTTGCCGCCAAAAGAAGCAAACATATATGATTCATTGCCTTCTCGATAGACCACAAGCCAGACTTTAGCGTTTCTTAGAGTCCAACCTTTAACTGTTTCCAGTGCACGATAAGCATCCTTACTGAGTAAGTTTGGATTAACCAACATACTTTGTGTGGGCGCAAATGCCGAAGTTAGATTCTTAGATTCTACAAAGCTTATAGAGGATTGTGGTTTTGTCTGTGATGTTGATTGAGGTGTGGTAGTTTTTTCAGGGGGTAATGATTGAGCTACCACTGGAGTCATGTTTTGACAAAGAACAATTGCTGGAAGTGTGAACACAAAATGTTTGAGTTTCATTATACCAAAATCCAAAAATGAGTAAGGGATATAACTAAGAGACTACACTAGAAGCCAGAAGCAAAATAGTTTTAGCTAATTAGTTCTTGTAATATAGCACAAAAAAATAGCGGAGTCAAGATTGACTCCGCATGGGATTCTAGATTAGATCTAGATTAATTGGAAACTTCCAGATAAGGTTTAACCCTTATTCGGAACTTCACCTGCGTCTCCACCACCTTCGATTCCAGTGGTACCACCGTCAGAACCACCACCGTGGTTGTGGGGAGGGGTAGGAACAGTGGGAGCATTGCAACTTCCAGCGTATTGAATCTGACCCATGGAGGTCAAGATAGCAATGTCGCGTTGAGTTGGAGTATCGCTCTCCATACTTGCGGTGTAAAGCAGTTGGCTCATAGTGTTAGCGCTTGCGCCGCACATGAACGGGTTTGCCGCAATCGCCGTGGTCGTGGCAATATACGTTGGAGCCATCTGTGCTACGCGACGCAATTCCGCGGCAACTTGCGGCTTGCTCTTGTTACCGGAGTAACCGAAGCCGCCGAAGATTGTGTTCACTCCAACATAGGTGGAATCAGTAACCTGACCTGCACCAATGTTGAGATTACCAATGCTCATCACGTTTCCGTTAGGAAGCAGGACATTTGCATTGTATACCAAACCGCTTTGAACGGCAACATTAGTAATGTTAGGAGCGTTAGAGGCTCCTGGATTGTAGTACTTATAAACAGAGCGGTTGCTAGCATCCACTACTGTATTCGTCTTGTTTCCTTGTGCAGTCGACTTGTTATCGATTGCGCTGTTCAGAACAGATTTGCCGCCAGTAGCATCAGACTGTGCTGCGCCACCCTTAGCATCAATGCCGATATTGTTTTGGTTATTCAACTCGGTTTTCTGGTCAAGCGCAACTCCAACTTGAGTTTGTTGCTCGGTCTGTTGCTGAGCATTCAAATTCGACTGCTGAACAGGTGCTACCACATTGTTTGTAACAGGTGCGGGAGCAGGCATCGGAGCAGGGCTAGGACCTGGAACGGGTTCTGGCTCAGGGCTAGGAGTGGGGTGCTCAGGTTCAGGATTGTGTTCGGGTTGGGGGCTGTAACCACCATTACCATTACCGCCTTCATTAGGCTGGTGTTCAGGCTGATGTACCGGCACGGGAGCAGGTGTAGGATCAGGATGAACAACAGGAACTTCAGGTTGTGGAACAGGTTCTGGTTGAGGGGCTGCTTCAGGATGAGGGGCTGGTTGTTGTGAAGGTTGAACCTGTACATCGTTACCTGCTCCTTGTCCTTGATGCTGCCCTTGCCCTTGAATTAGATTTACTTCTGCAGCATTTACAATAGGTGATGCGCCAACAGTAGCGATTGCAGCAGTGGTAATAGCAAG